>NZ_BJLL01000018.1:0-43816 GCF_007996925.1 Enterococcus sp. NBRC 3427
TCCTCATTAGCTAGACAAACTACAAGCATGTAGTTTTATCTGTTAATTATGTACTACCTAAATAAATTAGTTTATAATTAACAAGTATATATATTTAAAAATTTAAGATTAATTTTTTTATGACTTGTACAAATTTATCTGATATTCTCTTATTAAGAACTACCTAATTTGGGTAGTTCTTATTTTTTACATTTTAAGTAGTATTTAATTGCAATTTGGTAGTATTTTTTTATTATCTTATTCCTAGAACGGTAGTACTTAATATAAATATAGGTAGTATCTAATTTAAGTATTAATGGTAGTATCTAATTTAACAGGTAGTATGTAACTACTTTAAAGTAATTTTTTTCAGATTAACACAGTAGTATCTTATTAAATAAGTTAATTTTAATGGTAGTACATAATTATTATATATATCTGACATTGGTAGTACTTATTGTATTTTTTAGTAGTATATAATCTATTTTTTTCTAGCCTAAAGCCTTGTCTTATAAGAATAATATAATATATACTACTGAAATAAGGTAGTATATATCACTAGTAATGGTAGTATGTTTTATATGCATAAGGTAGTTCTTAATTTATTTTTTGTTTTGACACTGGTAGTACTTAATTATCTTTAATTTTAAAACTAAATTTTATTCATACGTTCTTCTGGTAGTATTTAATTATAAATAATATTTATTTAAAGTAGTTCTTAATGACTTTAAAGGTAGTACATAATTCATTTTATTTCTGATTTTAGGTAGTATTTAATTAAAAAACAGTTTTAATGCGTTTGCATTTTTTATTTATCTTTGCTATTTTCGAAAAGAGTAGGTAATTTTACATAAATAAAACAACGTGAAAGTAGAGGATCTACAATGACTGATTTTAATTTTTTTAAGGCGGATAGAGTTTACAACGAATTATTTTATCAATTTCCAAAAGTCTTTATTGTTTCTGACGAATACAAAAAAATGAAAGATTCAACTAAGATTGCCTATATGCTTTTAAAAGCAAGATTAGAGATCGCAATCAGCAAACGGCAAATCGATGAAGAAGGTAATGTTTATTTTACTTATACGACAAATGAACTATGTAGCGTATTAAACTGCCAAAAACAAAAAGCGATAGCAATCAAAAAAGAGTTGGAATCCTTTGGTTTATTATTACAAAAGCAGATGGGATTTAACAAACAGTTAGGGAAAAATAATCCTAATAGACTATATCTAGCAGAATTAAAAGTCTCAGAAAATGATATCTACTTACTCGAAAAATTTGATAGAGAGAATAGGGAAAACGTTGATAAATCAGTGGGTATGAAAATCATACCCACCCTCGACGAAAAATCAGACGCTGAATCCCTTGGGGCTCAAGAGGGTATGAAAATCATACCGTGCCAAAACGTTGATAAATCAGAGGGTATGAAAATCATACCAGAACTTAATAATAATATATTAGACACTAATAGACACAATATAGACACTGAAAAAGACCGCCTACAAGATCAATTGTTGTTAGACAATTTTGAGACAATTATGACAAACGACAGCATTGCTACGTTTGTCCCTGAACGAGTATTAAATTTGATAAAAACATTTTCTTCAAGTTACAGTGAAGCTCAAAAAACCGTCCAGACTATTCATAATGCAAAGAAAAAAGCTGAAATAGAAAGTGGTATTTCGATAGTTTTTGAAGAACTCGATAGTTATTATGTCAATGCAGAACAAGAATTATACACGACACTGTTAAAAGCCTATCAAAAATTAAAAACCGAAAAAGTCGAAAATATCCAGAACCTGATTTTTGTCTATGTAAAAAATTGGTTTATCGAAAAACCAATAGCTGCTAAAGTATCAAGTGAAAAACGTTTGAATTATGAAAGCTCCCCAAGCACTATTACGAAAGACTGGTTAGAGTGAAACTTTACTGACAAAGTGATTGTTGCTTCATGGAGTAACATTAAAATTAAAAATTTTTTATTATTCTAATTATATTACGAATATTACAAAATAATAGCTATTTTAATAGAATTTATAAGTTAAAATATTATGATAAAAATCACAAACGTAGCCTTTTACGTCATAAGTGTTAAAAGAAATAATTAATTTCAAATATAGAAAAGGGAACGTATGTTTGCATACTCCTTTTTTTTGAGTTATAATAATACGCGAAGAGAGATAATTTCATTATTTAAACAAGCTAAAAATCTTGATATTACTTCTTTTCAGGCAATACGAATATTATTCGCTTACATTTTTTTGTATAAATTTAATTGTCTGCTATGCCTGTGATGAATTGATTTTCGTTCTGCACTTTTGGACGATAAATTTGGACAATTGAAAATACAAAAAAAAGAAAGGCGGTATGAACTCGGAAGGCTGGTAATCTTCGTCAGCGTTCATACACGGCATTAAGATTTGGCCCTTAATGCGTTAACCTTTCAGTGTTACGGTATTACCCGCAACGGATTTAGTATAACAGATATTCAAAAGTGATACCACTTTTTTTGGCTGTGTTAAGGTTAAAAATACGTGATATTACGATGAATCTATGCCTAAGCATAATGTTATAAAAATGTCCGTGTGGCTCTTTGCCGTATGACGAACGCTGAAATTAGAGGGAACGCATGTTTGGATGCGTTCCCTCTTTTTTGTTTGTCATGAACGAAAATCAATTCTCTATTTTTGAAAAATAACAAGAAAAACTTGTTAAAAATATTTAAAGAAATTGGGTGGTTTATTTTATGTCATATACAGGAATTTTGAGTCTCAAAGATATTTGTCACTACGGTAAACGGTGTACCGCTACAGAGAAAATCACCAAGAAACTATCAACTGGCCAAAGTAAAACCGTTGTGCAGTGTAAGAAATATATAATCCAGAAAGACAAAGTCTCAGAGGAAATGATTTATTACATTGGGAAACAAAAGCAAATAATTTTAAAAGATCCTATCCCCTTAAAAGAGCTATATCCAACAATCAAACATGTTTATGACCAAAACGGTGTACTGATTGGTCGAAGAAAAAATGGAGTCTTGCGTTGTACCGCAAAAGGGATGGGGCGTTTGATCAGCTGAATTGATCATTCTCATAACTTGTATTTTATCGTTTTTCGCTTGCTTGAAAATATTGTCGAGACTTCTAAAGGAACTTAGAGTCACTAGAAAAATAAGGAGTAGACTTGATCTATCAACAATTCCCTTCGGGGAGTGACGGGGTAGGTTTTAACGATTGGTAACGTAAAAAATTGGTCAATCGAGTAAATGCGCTTGTTTGGATAGTGGTGAAATGAATTTGTGTAAATAATAAGCGCAGAGTAAACAAGAGGGAATTTAGAAGTTAGACAAGTTAGAATAGCGTCTAGATTAATCATGAGCAGCTACTAAGGGATCTAGACTTTAACGCAAACTCATGGAATAAGGAGTAGGTCTTCTCGTAATGGGGAGGACGCACAAGAAATTGTGTCGTGTGCTGCAGTACATGTAGATACTTGCGAGGACGTTGATTATTGGATCAATCGAGCATTTACCGCTGTCTACTAGGGTTTCTCGTTTCGGACGCCATAAACGAGTCGAAATTTTTTATGTATTTTTAAGTAAACGAAAAACGATAAAATATGAACAAGTCCTGAATAAAGTGAAAAAATTGATATAAAACATAGAGAAAATGAAATTTACGTAATGGAGGAATGACAAATGAAAAATTATGATCCGAATATACGATTGGGCACACATACTATTAAGGTTTCTTTCCAACGTTGGGATTACAAAGGATTTGTGACGTTTAGAAGAGGCGGAAATTGTAAAGGATTAGATGTTTTAGCATTAGACGAGGATGATTTATACGATTAAACATTGACTGATAATCCAATTGGATTCGGCTTGCTACCTGAAGATGATGAAGGCGATGAGTGGTTTAAAATGACGCTTACGAACGACAAAGGAGACGAATTGTCTGTAGAAGATACCTGGTCATATTTGAGTGATTATATTGTCAGTGTTGAAATCATTGACTTTGTAGCGGATAAAGAAGAATAAAAATTGGAGGAATAGATCATGAAATTTTTCGAAGTAAAATCACCATGCTATTATGCGTTAATCGCAGAAAATAATGAAGAAGAATGTGCAGAAATTACGACGAATAATAAAAAGCTAGTATTATCATTAGACATCGAGTAAAGAATTTATTTAGGAGGCAAATTAGATGGCGCGACCAGTTTTAGATGCGATGGATATGGATACTTTGACAAAAGGAAGGTATGTACAGCTGTTAGCTCGTAGTTATTCACCTAAAGATGTATTTAAAGCCTTATCCAAAGGAACAGATATGGAAAAAGAAAGATTACGAAAAGAGTTTGATTATTGGAGAACCTATAATGGAATCAAGGATTTGAAACCAGCAAGGCCAGTAGTTAAAAGAAAGAAAAAGATAACCCAAGAGTGAAGTGTAGAGCGTATGTGATCATAGGCTTTTTTATTTTTATCAAAACAAGGAAGGTAGAAAAACTCATGAATTGTAAAGAAATCGAAAATAGAAAAAAGTGTCGAAAGAAATGGAAGAAAAGTTACTAAAAACGATGAAACAAAAACACCTTAAAAGGTTATCTGTCATGCAATATATCAGTGACATGCAGATAACAGGAAAGGAGAAAGCCTGTCTATTGGGATCAATGAAAAATTTTGAACAGTTGAGACGAACTTATGTGAAAATAAGATCTAATTGCCAACTATTATTAGAAGTTTCTTGACGATTATGATATGAAAATGATCAATTATGATGTGGCATTGTTATTGAATAAAAAGAATAGTAAAATTTAACGTGGTTTATCTTGGTTAGATGTAGTTAAATTAATTCAAATATGGAAGGTAGATAGATGAATAAAAACAATAAAACTTTATTTAATCCTTACATGGGCGTAATCATTGTTTTTCTCCTTTTTAGTTATTTTGCTTATCAAGGTTATCTAAAGGACAAAATCGCTGAAAAAGTAGATGGTGTAACAAAAACAATCCATATTCAGGAACAAGCTAAAACCTATCAAGATAATTTAACCAGTTTAACGGATATTTGGATCAATACAAATACGATAGGTAGTTCTTTAATGACATTAGCTCTTCTTATCACAGGATTTGCTAGTTCATTTGGAAAATGGTACATGCGATTGCTATCATTACCAGCGTTGATTCTTGCTGGGGCAACGATTTGGGTTTGCCAATCGAAAGCAGCATTATACGCGCTTGTTATCTTCGTTATCCTAGAAATTTTACCTAAGAAGATTTTTCGAAACACACACTTGTCCTTTTGGATGTATGCAGCAGTTTCGGTTCTAGCTTTACCGATTTCTTATTTTGCTGCAATGTCAGACAAAGTTCATTTATTTACAGGACGAGAAGAAATTTGGCGCAAATTCTATGAAACATTAGGCGAAAAAACAGGACAAATATTTGTAGAGATGAACCTTTCTTTTTCCATATAGGAAATCAGATTCTAGGTAATCATAATACGTATCACGCACTCGTCAATCACTATGGATTGATTGGTTTTGCTCTATCGATTATTCTTTTGCTTAGTTTTTTATGGTTGCTCGTAAGAAAATGTGAGCTGACAAACGGACAACTAACATTCTTGTGGGCTTTTTTAGCGATCATGTGTCAATCATTCATGGAAGAAACATTAACTACAATCAGTTGGGTGCCAATTGTATTCTTAATGTTAGCAATGGCTACACACCAATATAAAACCACCAGATAAATGAAATAGAATAGTAATAAGAGAAAACACTTTTTCGTTGTGAAAAAGTGTTTTTTGTTTTGTCTGAAAGGAGGCAGATGGATGAAAAAATGGTTATTTGGTTTTTTAGGAGTCGCTTTAATCGTCTTTTGCAGTGTGTTTGGCTATGTTAGCTACCAAAAACATGAAGGAGAGGTGTTTAAGCAAAATATAGAAAAAAAGATGCCCGTAGATCAAATCAATGCACACGCAAAGAGTTATAAGGAGGATGCAACGAACGTCAATAATGATATGTCTTTGGGTCAAATGTTGTCCATACAAAAAGAAGCAATCAAAATGGGCGTCAATAAACAAGTATTTGCACAAATTCAGATTCCTGCACTTGGTTTAGTATTTCCAATTTTTAAAGGGGCAAATCAATACACTTTGAGTCTTGGAGCGGCTACTTATTTTTATGAAGATGCCGAAATGGGCAAAGGAAACTATGTCCTAGCAGGTCATAACATGGAAATGCCAGGGGTTTTATTTTCTGATATTCAAAAGTTGTCATTAGGGGAGGTGATGGACTTAGTTAGTAACGATGGCGTCTATCGTTACAAGGTAACGCGTAAATTTATCGTACCTGAGTACTTTAAATTAATCGATGGCGTTCCTGAAGAGAACTCTTTCTTGTCTTTGCCAAAGAAAGGAGAGAAACCCTTATTAACGTTGTTTACTTGTGTTTATACGTCACAAGGAAAAGAAAGATACGTGGTACAGGGAGAGCTACAATAACAAGGTTTTAATCAACGCGAGTCGTTGAAATATGAAATGAGGAGATAAAAAAATGGCAATAAATTGGTATGTAAAAAAAGCTGGAATGCTTGTTGGAATGTTAGGAATCATTGCAAGCTGCTTTCAGGGGTATCAAGCATATGCAGAAGATGTCACACAAAAAACGCCACCAGAGAAGGTCAATATCACGGTTCATAAATTAATGTACGATCAAGGAACGCAAATGAATGTTGATATTGACGGGATCAAAAACGATGGTTATACGCACGATCAATATCCTACAGGTGTAACGAAATACAACAAGGCAGATTATGGTGATGTTGAGTTTACGTTAGGAAATATTACGGATCAAGTATTACCGACTGAAGATTCTGATCTAACCAACGCGAAAGTGGACGAAATCGTTAAAGATGTAGAAGACAAGGGATCTAACAGTGAGTACGTCAAGAATGCAACCAATAAAATTACTTCAGCTGTAGATGAAAATGGTGAGATCACTTTTGCTGATCAACCAGCCTATGTCAATTCCAAAGGGAATGTATATGTGGTTTATGAAAGTAAATCCGCTGCTGGATTAGTCACACAAAAAGCAAAACCAATGGTTGTGATTGCGCCAATGACTGATAATACAGGTTCAGGTTTTTTAAAAGACATTCACTTATATCCTAAAAATATTGTTTCTAAGTTGAGTTTTGAATTAACGAAATTTGGTGACGATGGCACAGCTCAAAGCAAACAAACACCTTTAAAAGGGGCAAAATTTGAGTTATACAAGGGCGAACCTGGAAAAGGAACAAAATTAGGAGATCTTGTATCAGATGATCAAGGAAAGCTGACTGCTACTGATTTGACGTTAGGAAAATACTATTTTGTGGAAGTTCCTTCAGAAGTTGTAGTGGGATCAGATAAAGAACCAACAGCAGATCAATATTTATTAGGCGCAGACGCTCGCAACGATGCGCACAATAAATTAACCTTTGAAATTACGAATGATGGCGTGACAAGTGACTTAAAAGCTTCATACGTAAACTATAAAGCACCAGTGATCGATAAAACAGTAACAAATGGAACAGGACAAGAACATTCTTTCCAAATTGGTGACGCAGTAAATTATCAAGGAACGATTCATATCCCAACAGACATTGCAGGCGGAGCAGACGGTATCACAGTAAACGGCGTGAAAAGCGAAACTTCTCCTTACAGTGTATTTAAATGGGGGGATACAGCAGGGCAAGGACTTTCTTATGTCGCTGCTAAAGCAAATATCAAAATAACAAATAAAGATGGATCAGTGGTATTAAAAGAAAATACAGATTATAAGATCCAAAATTCAGAAAATGGCTTTGTGATCGATTTTATCGTGAATAATGGCCAAGTAAGTGATACTGTCGCAAGTTTACACGGACAAGATCTTCAAATGACTTATAACATGTATGTAAATGATAGCGCAGCTGTTGCCAATCCATTAACAAATAGCGTGGATTTCGTTTATAACAACAACCCATTTAATCAGGAAGAACACCACGAAAAAACGAAAGCTGATGTTGTGACTTATGGCGCAAAATTTTTAAAAGTTGATAGCGGGCTATTTGGAACAGGAATCAAAGCAACACCGCTTGAAGGCGCAGAATTTGCTGCTAAAAACGCAGAAGGAAAATATTATGGTGGATTAGTTGATACGGATAAAGACGGTGTCAAAGAAGCAGTATGGGTAGACGACGTAGCAAATGCAGCGATCCTAAAATCAGATAAAGAAGGTCACTTTGAAATCACTGGTTTAACTGAAGGTGAATATTCACTGGAAGAAACAAAAGCGCCTGAAAATTATCAAAAATTAACGAAAGAGATCTCTTTCGAAGTAGACAAAGATTCATACAAAGAAGAAAACCGAATCACGATCAAAAACAATCAAAAAGCTTCCGTACCAATGACTGGTAGTAACGGTTTCCAAACGTATGTATTGATCTCTTGCTTGTTGCTAGGAGCAGGGGCACTTTCTGCAGTTGTTTACTTTAAGAAGAAAGCCAAGAAGGATCAAATCAAATGATTATCAGGAAGCCTAAGAAAAAGCGAATCATGGGTAAATGGATCATTGCTTTCTGGTTACTTTCAGCTGCAGGTGTCTTACTTTTGATGCCTGCTGAAGCGAGCGTGGCGAAATACCAACAAAATCAGCAGATTGCCGCAATCGATCGAACAGGAACGGCAGCAGAAACGGATTCTTCTTTGGATGTTGCTAAGATTGAGTTAGGCGATCCTGTTGGTATTCTTACAATTCCAAGTATTTCTTTAAAACTACCAATTTATGACGGAACGTCCGACAAAATTTTAGAAAATGGTGTAGGTATTACGGAAGGAACTGGTGATATTACAGGAGGAAACGGTAAAAATCCTTTAATCGCAGGTCATAGTGGACTTTATAAAGATAATCTTTTTGATGATTTACCTTCAGTAAAAAAGGGAGAAAAGTTTTATATCAAAGTTGATGGTGAGCAGCACGCTTATCAAATCGATCGGATTGAGGAAGTGCAAAAAGACGAACTACAAAGAAACTTTGTCACTTACTTAGAACCAAATCCCAATGAAGATCGAGTAACGCTAATGACATGTACGCCTAAGGGGATCAACACACACCGTTTTCTAGTGTATGGGAAGCGAGTAACCTTTACAAAATCAGAATTAAAAGATGAAGAAAATAAGAAACAAAAATTATCTTGGAAATGGCTTTTAGGAAGTACTGTTTTTCTTTCAGTCATGATCATTGGTTCGCTATTTGTTTATAAAAAGGAAAAATAAAGGAGGGTAACCAACATGAGAAATAGAAAATGGCTATTTGTTTGTGCAGCCGCTCTTTTTTCTTTCACTGCCTACACACAGTTGACGTTTGCAGACAGACAAGAAAGCACGGATAGCACAGAACAAACAATCCAAACGTCAGATAGCAGCACGATTCAAAGCAGCGATGAAACCGTCGATTCGTCAACAGTTGATTCTTCAGAAGAACCTAAAATTGCTGAAGACGATCAAATAGTCAAACAGACCATTCACGTTCAAAAGATTATTTCTTCAGAACAATTAGACAACCAGGGGCATGAAAAACAAGAAGGAGTAAATGGCGCGAAGTTTTCTGTTTATGATGTATCGGACATTTTACAAAAGATGGATGTTAAGGATCTCACTACTGACCAAATTGAATCCCAATTAAAAGATCGAGTGAAAAAACTATCCAGTGATCAATTGAAGCTAGTTTCTAATGGAGAAACAAAGACAATTGATCAACAAACAGGTGTCTTTGAATTCTCGGTAGAAGTACAGGCAAATCAGAAACAAGCTTATTATATTGTCAATGAATCAAGTCCTGAAAACATTTCTAATAGCGAGGATATTTTGCTATTAACACCTGTTTCTGATAAAAACGGTGAATTCTTAAAGGATGTGTGGATCTATCCTAAATCAGAAGCTTCGCAACCTAAAGAAGAAGTAAAAAAAATCGTTTCTACTGGCGTAAAGAAAAACTTCTTTGAGAATTGTTGGGATTTTGTTACTCACTTGTTTTCTAGAGATTAAGGAAGAAATAAAATGAAACTGATCAAATTATTATTATTCAATCTTTCTTGTTTAACCGCAGTCTTTTTGTACTGCGGTTTATTATTTTCTAAACTATCTATTTTGCCAAGCTACCAACTATACCTAATGAGGATTTTAAACATACCAGCTGCTTCCATGCCGCTAGATATTATGGAAAAGCTCATTAGGAATCCATTATTTACTACGATCAATTTGATCGTTATTGTCGGAATTTCACTAGTCATTTATAAAAAAGAGGGGATGAAGGGATGAATTTTAAACACTCGTGGACAAGACGGTTAAAATATGTTTTTCCCATAATGATGATGTTAGGTACATTGTTTGGGTTAAAAACAGCCAATGTCTTTGCTGAAAAAGTTATTGTCGATCCGTCAAATCCAATCCAGAACGTAAAGAATAATTTTATTATTCCAAAAGATGTTCCTAATGCAAAAACAAATATTACTGTAAACGGAGCGTCAAAAGTTTACAAATATCATGTTGATGCCAACAAAGGTGGTTTTACAGACGACTACGTAGGATTAGTGGAGGGAAACAAAAATATACGCTATCCTTCTTTCCAAAAAGAATACGGTGAAACAAACCTTGTTTTAGAAGGCGTAACAACCAACACCAAAGTCAATATTGACTATGGAAAAATCGGTACGTATAACGGGAAAAAAGTCAATATCAAGCTAGTTCTATCTAATATTCACTTATACTCGGATACGTTGCCGTGGAATCTACTAGATAACAACTATACAAAAACTCATTTTCGAGACGATGGCTATAAAAATACGAATGGTGCAATGAGTAAATCTAAAAAAAGAACAGTACTTTGGATCTCAGACAATCTTTTCTCAGGAATTGTTTACCATTCAACACAAATGAATGTGCAGCTAGTAGCCACATATGAGGACGGTAGCCCCGTTCAATTTTCAGGAGATACATTTATCAGTTTTAACTCTTTGAACCCTGCAGGAGGAAAAAGCACGGATCTTAAAGGAGAATATGCCCACTATGACAAAATGAATACGACAGATTGGTATGTCAGAAAAGATACGGTTCTTTCAGAATTTAAATCTTTCTACAACAATCTGAACGTGGTAGGTGGCCACCCAGGAGGAAGCTCTAAGCTGACACAAGCGGATAATGATTTCAATAATTTGCATGATAAATTAGGAGATCCGAAGTTTGGTCAAGGTACTGTGTCCTTTAAAATATCTGAAGCAAATCCGACGTTTGTGATTGGTTCTTCTAATGTTCAAACCTGGTTTACTTTATCTTCTGCGACAATCTTTAGTGTTGTTCCTGATCAACCTGAAAAAACAGGGGTTGATAAAAATGGAAATAACGTGAACGATAAAATGTTGCAAGTAGGAGACACGATTCAATATCGAATCAAACAGAAGGTGAATCGATTAGGAGTGGATTTACTAGCGGTTTACGATCGATTTGAGTTAATCGATAATTTACCAAAAGAAGTAAATTACGTCGATGCACACGTTGAAAGTGGTACAAATAAAAAATTCGATGTATCTGGTGAAGTGACCTATGACAAAACAAAACACCAGGTAAAATATGCAGCGAAAGCTGATACATTAAAAAATCGAATGAAGTATAACGGCGAAACTTACGAATTAGTGATCAATGTAAAAGTCAATGAATTGGCCAATCAAAATAGTGTAGCCAAAAATCAGGGAACGTCGATCATTAATAAAGTAGAAAAGGATACAAATATCATTACCGTTTATTTCCCTAAAATTCCAGTGAAAGAAGTACAACAAAATGGAAAAGATGTAAACGGACGAAATGACGGTAAGAAGGGTACGCCGACAGCTCCTTTAAACGCAGGATCTGAAGTACAATATCTAGTCACACAAAAATGGCACACAAAAGGCGTAGACGCTGCGTCAGATCACTACAAACAATTTAGTATTCAAGATCCAATTGAAGCTCGTTTGACATATAAAGAAGTTTCTGCGCAAGTAATAGATAAGAGTAAAGGAAAAGATATTACTTCTGAAGGCACACTAACTTATGATAGCAATTCAAGAACGCTGAAGTGGGAAGCTTCCGCTGACTTCTTAAGTAACAATCTTTTAGATGGACGAGAAATTCAGCTGATATTTACAGCTAAAACTCCATTACAATCAGAAAAAAATATTGATAACCAAGCCGTAGTAGCAGTAGATAATGTTTCTAATAAAACAAATGTTGTGACAATTGGGGTTGATCCTAACTTGCCACAGGTAATTGTTCCTAAAACAGGTTCTACACATTTAGTAACGATTTCAGCGGTCAGCTTACTATTACTTGTGTTAGCAACTTTTAGTTATGCGGTTCTGAGATACATTTAAAATAAAAAAACGAAAGAATGAATAAAATGAAAAAGTTAATAATAGTAGTTACTTCCTTGATTGCCATGATTGTTATTTTAGTCGGATGTAGTAATGAAAAAAATAAACAAACTAATCAAGATAATGGCGTATTGAAATCAGGAACTATGTGGAAAGAAGAAGTAGGTGGTCTTGTTTATAATTTGAAAATTATAGACGAGACTACCTGGGAATACTCTGAGAGTGTATGGCATCCAGATCCTGTACAAATAACAGTCAAGAGGCAAAAAGACTATAAAGGTTTAGAAAGATACAAAATAGTAGATTCAGCTGGTGTTAGGGAATTTATAAACAAATCTGATTCTTTATTTATTGTTGTTCCCTATGAGAAGAATGGCGTAAAAAAAATAATTTTTCTTGGATCTAGCAAGGATGAAAAGCGAACGAAAGAGAAATTGATTCACGATGGATCACAATCCAATAAATATAAGTTACAAAAGACTAGCGAGTGATTGCTAGTCTTTTTATTTGTCCTGAAGGAGGAATCACAGTGGCAAAAGCTAAAACGCCATTTGAAAAAGCCGCGTCTAAAATCTTAGAACGCCGCGGTGTATCTGAAACACAGTGGAAACAAGAAGTCCTTGAAAAAGCACAATTTGACCTATTACGGGGAAAAGACAAGGACTTAGAAGGATATATCTATCAACGTGAACGTGAAAAGCTTGTTTTCGACGAAATTATTAAACACTAAAAGGAGCGAACAATTTTATGTTTGAATCAATTACAATGAATTTTTTAACACAACCGAAAGTAGTAGCTGCGGTTGATATTTTTAGAGCATTACAAACTGCCGCAACTAGTTTAAAAAACAATCTGATGATTTTTGCTGCTGCTGCGGCCGTTGCTTCCATTGTTATTGGGGGTCTTTTCTTCCTATTTGGACGAAGAGGAGCTGAAAATGGGAAGATGCACGTAGGCTATGTATTGATGGGGGTAGGAGTTATTTTAGCAGCAGCTTCTATTGTGGTTTCGTTATTTGGATTGTTTGGACAAACACCTCAAGGATTATAAGAAAGTAAAAAAGTAGGAGTAAGAAGTAGTCGATACTTTTTACTCCTTTTTTATGAAAGGAGAATACTCATGTACTTTACGATTGCAGGCAATACCAAAACAGATAAAGAGTTAATAAAAAAAGCAACGAAGGAAGTAGGAAAGCGTACTTCTTTTTTACCGAAAACAATTAAATATTCTGTCATTGAAACGGAAGAACAGCTACATGTGTTAGGGAAAGTACTGGAACACGAAAGTCGATCTTCTGTTAAGTTGACTCTCACGTTACATGACACAGAAGGAAAAATAGAGAAAGCTGGTACAGAATACGTTTTTGGGCAACTGGATTATCAAATTTCAGAAGGTTTCTATCCTACATTGATGGATTTAATCCGCCTTGATGTGTTTAAAGAAACGGATGAAACTATGAGTGTGGAAGAGTCTTATCGAAACGAAAAACTTTTACAAGTTTTAGAAGAAGAGTTAGAGAGCGACCAAAGAAAAGTGAATCAAGGGAGTGAAGTCGAAGTAAATGAAGAAGTACCATGGGAACGACCAATATTTCCAAAGAAGGAGTCAAAAGAAAAAGAGACAGTCTATGTTGACGAACAAGCTGATATTCCGACTCAGAAATCGATATTTGAGGAAGAGAACGATGTGATGGGTCAATTGGAGGTAGATCCCTTTGAAGAAACAATGGAGGATGAAGAGACGGCCGAAGTAGAAGTTGATCCAGTTGAAGCTAATGAAGAGTCAACATGGACTGAAGGGGATTCTCAGGAATATATTGAACCACTTATCAGTGAAGAAGTAGAAAAAAACGAAATAGAGGTACAAAAGGCAACTGTATTTGATTATATTTTGGATCAATATCCGCCAGAGCATGAATGGATGAAAGAAAAAAACAAATTATTTTTAAATGAGCTTTATTCGAAATATCAATTACCCCAAACCTATCAAGCATTTTTAGAGAGTAAAGAAGAATTAATCTCACAGGGTAAAGGCACACTTTTAGAACAGTTAGAGTCTGTCCAATCAACAAATTGGCATGAGCTTGCACAAGAAGATTTATTAGCCACCTTTGAAGAACGTCAACAAGAAACAGATCAAGAAATTAATGAGTATGCGACGGAACAGTCGTCTAATTGGGAGAAAGCAAAAGAGAAACTAAATAAAGAAGAACAGCGAGTGATTGAAGAAGAAGTACAAAAAATTAAAGAGCGATACGAAAAGAAACGCGACAATGCGTATTCCTTGTGTGTAGCAAAGATCAATAATTTTACTCAGACGAATCAAGAAGCGTTATCGAAAGAAAAAGAAAACTTGTTAAAAGAACGTATTAAAGAACGAAAAGAAGAATTTTACCGAGGTTTGCGTACAGATAAGCTAAAGATTAGCAAAGAATTAAATGAACAACTGAATAAGCTATATCAAACAACGACTGAAGTTCTTATGGAAAAACACGAACAGATCCAGCAAGAATTACAAGTACAAATTCCAAAATGGAAAAAAGAGTATGAAATTCAACAACAAGAATTGAAAGAACAAGAAGAAAAACAACGGCAAAAAGAAAAAGAGCGCGAACAATTAGAACTAAAAAAACGTGAACAGGATCTTGCGGAACAACAAATGGCAATAGAAAAACAACGGTTAAACCAAGAAAAGGAAAAAGAAGCAGCTGCTCGTAAGGAACGTCAAGAACAAATGGATACATTGCGACAAGCTCAGTTAAATTATCTAGCACAACCTCAACCAACGCCTTCAGTAGCTGCTGTTCAAACCCCAATGAACAACCAAACAAATCTAACTCCTTCACCACAGCGTTCCTTTAACGGATGGATGGTGGGATGTATTGCAAGTTTAAGCTTGCTTCTAGGTGGAGGGACAGTATTTGCTTTTAATCATATCAATCAATCTTCACAGGCTGATTCTGTAGCCACAACGACGTCAATCAAGGAAGAAGCCCAAGAACAAGCAAGAAAAGAGTATGAACAACAATTAGAAGAATTATTGAATCGTACCAATCAGTCAACAACAGAGTCAAGTATGGAAAATAGCAAAGAGAGTGATCCTAGTAAGGCTAAAGAAGGATCAAGCGATTCAACTGTACAATCAAACACTTCCGAAAGTTCAGAATCAAATGAGGTGAAATAATGCGTGTTAGAGAAACAACGAGACGAAAAGACAAACGATTCAATTTAGAAAAGAATAGGTATCTTTCTCATTTCTATCGCTATACTCCTTCAGGAGAAGAGCTACCAGAAAAACATGACAAACGTATTTCTCAAAAGATTTTTTATAGTGGCTTAGCTTATCTTCCTTTAAACTATGTTGTTACAAGAATACCAGAAGCATTTCATCGATTTGAGATTATTCCAGGAAGTTTACAAGGAGTGAATATTTTTCAGTTACAAGAAATGCCGCAGTTATTCCATTTTGATTCAACTGGTTTTTGGAATCCTTTGACCCCAACAACAAGTTTAGGCACACGTTTAGTTGTTTCTACGATTTGTGTTGTTCCAGCTGTACTTATGGGATTGAAAATGGACATGTGGTTTCGTCCTCTAGCAGATGGGCAAAAAGGAGATAACCGATTAAAAACGTTAAAGGAAATCCAACAAATTTATCCGCAAATACCAGAATCAAAGGGAGGTTTTCCTGGTTATGGCGGAATACCAATTACTCATTATAAAAAGTACTGGTATATTCAGACGGATACAGTAAATACTTGTATTGTTGGTACTTCCCGTTCAGGGAAAGGACAGATAGAAGTTTTAGCAACCATTGACAATTTGTCTCGTGCAGAAAGACAAAGTTCAATGGTTGTTAATGATCCAAAAACAGAATTATATGTTGCTAGTAAAGATGAACTAGAAGCTAGAGGGTATGATGTGTATGCATTTAATATCACCGATCCACTGCAATCAATGAGTGATAATCCATTGGCACTCATCGTGAAATACTGGAAGCGAGGAGACATAGACACAGCGACACAGTTAACCAATACTTTCACGAATACGATTTATTATGATGCCAACGCTTCAGACAATAAATACTTTAACGAAAATGCGCAAAAAGCTGTCAATGCGCTTATTTTTGCGTTATTGGAACAAGCGGATCAGACAGGGGATTACTCCAAATTAACACCGAATAATCTCGTCGAACTTCTTTCTGAGATTGGTGGTTTTAATTACCAAGATCCTGATAATGAATTCAAGCAGCTCAATGCTTTAGATGAATTTATGAATCAGTTACCACCTGGAAACATAGCAAAAAAACAATATGGGGCAACAAAAATTGGTTCTGATAAAGCGAAAGGCAACATTCTATCGACAGCGATCACAGGACTAAATCCATTTACACTGACGAAAATTGCGAAAATGACTTCTCAATCAACCATTGATTATAAGTCCATTGGTTTTCCGAAGTATTTGGATCTCAAACTACACGAGAGTCTGTTAAACCAGCGAATTGTTGTAGAGTTTTATCATCAAGGAAAAAAATTTCATGAGGAACGTGTCAAAGTAGGCTATAGAGGTTTTTGTGAAATTAACTTTGATTGTCATTTAGAACAGGGAGATCATGTTTGCTTAAAATATGATCATCGAGGAAAAGAATATGTTGCTTGGTATGAGTTTTCTCAAAGAGTATTGAAAGACGAAGAGGGAAATATCGTTTATCGAAAAAAACGAGGAGAAACCCATTTGCCAGAATTAGAAAAAGAAGCCGTTCTAACATTAGATGAGGATAAAAGTAACTTATTAGTAGAGTCTATTCGGATGCACTATACCGATAAACCAATGGCTATTTTTATGCTCACACCTGATTATGATCCATCTAACCATATCATTGTTAGTATTTTTCTTAGTCAGTTGTATAAAGAATTATCTACGCAATGTGTTAAGACTAAAGGAGATAAATGTCACCGTAGGATTCATTTTATTTTAGATGAATTTGGGAATATGCCACCAATGGATAATATGGAAGGAATCATGACAGTCACAGATGGTAGAAACATGTTGTGGGATCTGTTTATTCAATCTTATCAGCAACTTTATGCGAAGTATGGGGAACAAAACGCAGCGATTATCAAAGAAAATTGTCAGACACATATTTATATTATGTCGACAGACGATAATACCATCGAAGAATTTTCCAAAAAAGTGGGGAATAAGACGGTTGAACAAGAAAACAGTACCATCAATTCATTAGGTATGAATACTCATATCAATCGCAATGTTGATTCAGATCGTATCTTAACTCCTGAAAGAATTTCTACTTTTTTAGAAGGTGAAACGATTGTACTCGCTCCTTTAAAACGACAAGATTTGAAAGGTCATAAAATACGGCCGTATCCTATTTTTAATCATGGGGAAACGAATCTTCCTTATGCTTATCAATATATTGAAGATTTCAATCCATCGTGGGATATCAATGATATAGACATACATTGTACACATGCGGACTTGGATCTTAAGGCTTTACAAATTGATTACGATTATTTTCTACCTGATATCTATGCACGTCGACTTTATCACAATATGCACGATCAAATAGAAGAGGAAGCTAAAGAAAACATTTTTATTAAAATCGTTCAATCTTTAGACAACTCAACGGCACAAAAGTTACTTATTCAATTTTATGAAGAGAAGCAAATAGATCGTTTGCAAGAATACCTTGAAAAATTGCGTCAAAATGAAGAAATTACAGAGGTTATAAGGAAACGACTTTTGCTAGAAGCTGAAAAGGCGGTGAAAGAATGATCATTGGAGGAATATTTTCCGGCATTGCCGACTGGTGGTCAGGCTTATTTGGAGATGGGGATGCAGATCCCAAAACCGTAACGAAAGTCTTACAAGATTATGGTAATTATCTGCAGTATCAAGATGTATTCAGTTGGATTTGTAATACTTTTTTATGGGGTTTGATTAAAGGGTTATATAATCTCAATACTTTACTAGAAAAAACAATTTATCAAAGCTTTGATTTAAAAGACTTATTGAACGCCGCTGGTGTTAATGAACTGTTTCAAAGTTTGATTAGTAAGGTATTGGCTCTTTTTTGTGTCGTCACATTAATTTATTTAGGCTTAAAATTTTTTATGAGTAAACATCCACCAAAAATCAAAAATATCTTGGTTAATCTATTTATGGCCATGATTTTGATTTTTGGTGGTAATTCTTTAATCGATGAAGGGCTAAATATTAGTAAAAACTTTTACGGAGACGTGACTGCAGCAAATAAAGCAGATAAAACGGGTTCACCTGCTTTTCAAATTATTCAAAATAATGTGATCGATGTCAGTACATTACTAGCAACTGACCCGAATAAAGTAGAATCCCTGCCAACAGACAAAAGAAATGCTTTAACAGCGAAAAATTTTAAAACAGCGAATATCAATGGGATTATTACTCCTAAACAAGCTAAAGAAATGGCGGATAAAGATAAGAGTGGTTTATCAGATTTACAAAAGGATCGGTTAAGAGCGTTACAATACCGACTGGAACTGGATGATAATGGAAAAGAAATTCCTGTGCAAATCAGTGATGAAGGCTTAGCCAAATATGTTTATACTTCAGGGTATCGTCGATACATTAGTAGTCCAGGGATTATTTTAGCTGGTGAATCTTCTTTGGCGGTGGCCTATTTATTTATCTTGTTTACGATTGTTACTTGCATTATTGAGCTGGTATTTAAAAAATTCTATTTAGTGATTGCCGCGTCAACGGACTTTGAGACAGGACAACGGATGAAAAGTGCGATAGAAGATATTTCTCAATCCTTCTTGTTATTGGCATTTACGATTTTAGAATTACGAATCTATACATTAATGCTTTCAGGTATCGGTGATTTGCATGCGGAAGGAAAGATCAATGGATTCTTGTATGTTGTCGCTTTAATTGTACTAACCATTGCGCTATTCAAAGGCTCTCAATCAGTTACGAAAATTTTCGGCGTTGATACGAGTCTGAAAAACGGCAGCAATTCTCTTCTTAGCATGTTTGCCTTAGGAAATATTGCGAAAAATGTGGGTAGTGGGGCTAAAAACCTTGCAAGTGCTGGTAAGAGTGGTTTAAGCAATTTAAATGATATTCGTAAAAATGGATTTGGCAATCGAAAAGATGGTACTCCTGATAACGGGGAAGAACAACCAGACGATAAAGCTACAACAGTACCTAATAGTAAAAAGACAGTTTCCGAAATGTTCGGGAAAGCGAAGAATGGTGTTTCTAAAGCCGCAGAAGGTCTTGGTTACGTCAATGAACGTGGGTTAAAAGGAACAGCTGAAGATCTTACAGAAAAAGCCAAAGACACCTTAGAAGAAAAATTAGACGGCACGAGAGCCAAAGAATTGGCTGAAGCTGTGAAGAATCCGTCCGAAGCACTAGAAAAACAAAAAGAAAAAGCTTCAGAAGTCAAAGAAGGACTAAAAGATGCGTATGGTGAAGGACAAGTCAATGCAGCAGTGAAGGCAAATACAACAAGTGAAAAAGAAAATCAAGAAGGTGCAGCGATTCCTTCAGCCAAAGATCACCAAGATGAGTTACATTCTAACGAAAATTCGATCGGAGAAAAAGATTCAGAAGAAGGACAACATGGTCAGTTACCAAAAACCGATCCAGAACAATATCGTTATAAATCTAACATTAATTCTGAAAACGAAAAACGCATTTCAGATTTACCAAAACGAAATCAAGAAGTACAAACGGATGAGGATTCCATCGATCTGCCAAATGATAATGGCATCGAAGTTGGAACTGAAAAATCAACTAAAATTGGTTTGCCTAAGACACAAAATTTACCAATGAAAGATAGTCGTTGGAATCAATTCAAGGAGAATGATCAAAGCTTTGTTCACCAATCAACTGCAGGTAATGTTCAAATGAAACCAAGTCGTTTGCCTGAAAATGGAAATCTGACAACTGTTTCTTACAATTTATCTGAAAGTGGGGAGACAGGGAATGCGTCCGTTCAAAATGTTGTGACAAGAGAAGCTGCACCACAACCTATTCAAAAAGTTCACACAGGTTACAAGCCAGCAAATGTGGCATTTACTGCACCAACAAAAATAAATGTGACACGAGAAACTAAAAACAGGAACAATGAATTGAAAGAACAACTATTGCGGGATATCAAACAGGATATCAAACCATAAAAGGCCTACAAGTTAGGCCTTTTTTCTATGTATGAAAAGGAGAAATCATTTATGGATAAATATATTAACATGAAAAATCCTCCAAGATTTAGTGGGGAATGGAAGTTTTTCGCCTTTTTCTTTTTAGATCTATTAACGCTTGGTGGTTGCTTTTTTTGGGCGAAAATAGTCAATAATCTTGTCCACTTACCACTCTTTTTTGCACTCTTGAATTATGGCTTATGGATTGCGATAGCTCTAGTGATTGTTTGGCGACCCTATAATAACCCAGGTCAACGCCAGATTTTTGCGATTATCGAATCTATTTTTTTTACGGACAAGAACCATTACCATGCCCTAGATCCTAACCGAAATTATCATGGTACGTATAAGGAGGATGAATAAATGCGAGTCAAAGGACAAAACTCTGTTGATAAGAAATCCATTTTTCAGTTTGGAAAACCAGAAGAACGATCGATCTTGGATTTATTTCCTTATAAATCCTGTACAGAAGAGGGGGTCTTAGTTACTAAAGAAGATCATTTTCAACGTTATTATCGTGTAGTTTCCACTGACGTGGAGGGATTAAATGAACAAGAGAAACTGGAACGAATGAATCAGTTGACCACCGTCATGCGTACGTATGTGCCAACAATTAAGTTAGTTAGTTTGACCACAGAAACGGATCTAACGGAGCAAATCGTACAAAAGCGGCAGTTATTAGATAAGAATCGTATGGAACAATCCTTAGGAAGAAATCTACAGCGATTAAGAAAATATGAAAAGAAATTAGTAGAGGAAATCCAGGAATTGAAACGAGCAGAACAGGAACGTCCTGACTTAAGCTTCTTTTTCATCATTGAAGGAAAGACAATCAAGGATTTACAAACCAGAAACCGTCAATTAATGCGATCCAGTGGCATTTTAGGGTTAAAACCGCTCTACAAAAAAGAATTGATCAAGATTCTTTATCGAATGAACAATATGAATGATGAGTAGTAGTTGACTGAATATAAAAATAACAACAATTATATGGATGTGATAAAATGGAGGAAAACATGTCAGATAAAATGAATAATAGCTATCATAACAAAGCAATGCCTAAAATTGAAAAAGGAATGTGGCAAGTAGAGGATCATACACAAGGTGAAGAATGTGTGGAGGAATTGATGTTTATGATGAAAGATAAATATCATGAATTTTCTTTAGGATTATCAACTGTTTTAAAGTGTTTAGCAATTGCAGAAAAAGAAGGGTATGTTCCGCCTTTGTCAGATGATTGGTGGCTTCAAATTCGTCAAATTTGATGGGAAAGGGAGATCGAATGGATTCTTTTAAAACTAAAGTAGGATTTAGTAAAGTGTATAGGATAACGCCTGCTAACTATGAAAAACAAACAAAAAAAGAAGACCGTACGTACTAGAAAGAGAAGGAAGGGATTCTTATTATGCCGTTTGTCCGGAGTGCGATAATCCAATTCAAATTATTGGATTATATAAAGAAACACGGGAATCTGGAAGAAAACCATATGGCAAGCATCATAAAGGTACAATTCCATATTTAGCTAAGTATTCAGAAGAAGACTATTTGGAATGTCCATTTTCTAACTCTAAGTGGAAAAAAACGTCTGGAAGAAGAAGTACAAGTAGCCCACTAGCAAATCGTATTCTTTTAACATTAGAAGAACAGTTTGATCGTATTATTTATATATTAAAAAAACAAACTGGTCTTCTTATCAACAAAAAATTAGCAAAAGAGATGCTTATCACTTACTTAAAAAACGAAGGGTGGTTATACAAGGAAGCAACTTTAAACAATCTTCCATGGATTTTTGGACAATGTAGTCCTGCGATTCCTCTATTTGGAAGGATGATTCAAAAAAATAGTGAGCTTCATCAGGTAATTCAAGAAAATTGTCCAGAAGTTCAATTCGTACCTGCATCTTTTTCTTCTGATTACGTTCAAATAAAGAATCAGGAAGGAATGTTTGTTACACTGTATTTTACCTTTTTAAACCACGAAAAATGCGTTGTAGAAGAAGAAATACATGAAACGATGGATTTTTTAGTTTTTAGAGAGAATCGATTGGAAGAAGATGACATAATATTCAGTAAAACTTTGCCTATTGAATCAGTGTACTTTTCAAATTTAGCTTCATCTAAAAAATATGAAGACAATCGAAATCAAGAGTTATTAAAATTGGCAAAGAATATGATTCATTTGTATATCTCAAAATAAATAATCACTCGTAAAAAGAAGTCAGCGAAGTCTATTTTAAATAGGCTTCTTTTTTATTGATTTAGGCGTTCATTGCCCAGCCTATTTAGATAGGTGATGAATAAGAATGGAGGAAGCAAGTAGATGAATAATCATTTTCAATGGTTAGATGTAATAGACTGTAAATTTAGTGGGGGAGTAGTCGATTCAAAAGAAGAATTGGATAAAAAATATCCACACGTATTCATTCTAGGCAAATTAGGAAGAGGAAACACTGTGAATTTAAGAATGAATCCATCCAAACGAGGTGAACGTTGATGCTAGAGACAATCAAATCAGTTTTTGCACCACAGGATAATCAAAAGGTACTTGATCCGTTAAAACAACTAGGAAATCGGGAAATCGAAATTTTAAAATCCAAAGGGTATGATTTAGATTTTTTAAAACAAGTGATGCCACAAGGTGGATTAAATTTCGATGAAGAGTATGTGACCTATGGAAATGGTTATTCACGGTGTGTGACAGTTTATCACTACACAAAAAATCCTACTCTTTTTTGGTTGGCCAATCTCATGAACAATCCTCATACAGTGGCCACACTCGATGTTAGCACAGATGAAAAGCAAAAAGTGATTGATCAAATCAATCGCGCATTAGATGAATTAAATGATCGATCAGATAATGAACGAAAAGCGACTGACCGAAATAAAAGCGCGGAAGAATACCTGGAACTAGCGGAATATGCCCGAAAATTGACTTCTAATGGGGAAATTTCTAAACAAGTCAAAGTGAGAGTACATGTTTACGGAAACACGATTCAAGAAGTAGATGAACGAGCGCAGGAACTGATCGAAAATCTCAAAGGGATGGATTATCGTGCGGTGACTTATCTGCATAAAACCAAACGAGATTGGCAATCGATGTTTACCATGTTCGATGAACAAGCTGAATGGTTCGGAAATATCAAAGGGCAATCACTACCATCGTTAAACATTGGCGGAGGTTTCCCGTTCCACCACCAAACGCTAAAAGATCCAGGAGGTACACAATATGGGGAAACCATGACAGGCGGCCCATTTGTCTGGAATGCGACGTATAAAAATAGTGTACGGTTGTCTACTAATACCTTGCTTCTAGGAATGATGGGAGCTGGTAAATCGACCGTTCTTAAAATGATCGCGGAAGCCCATTTAGCTGCAGGAGACTTTATTTGGGGCTTTGAAAAGGGAAAAGACTTTATTCCTTTCTTAAAGGAATATAACGGTATTATGGTGCGTTTAGACGGATCTGACGGAATGATCAATCCTTTAGAGATATTTGCCACACGGACGTATGATGAAGCATCCAGTTTATATGACGATGGATCAGTCAAAGATTTGAAGATCAATGAAGCAGCGTCCTATCAAACACACTTAGACAAAGTGGTCTATCAGGTACAGTTAGTGAGTCCTCAGCTAAAAGGAACGATGAAAGCAGAATTTAAGACCTACTTAAATCGTTTTTATGAAGAATATGGAACAGTACCACGCGGCTTTACTTCCTCAAATTCGCGGTCAAATACGGAGACGCAAGTCACAGGTAAAGATCCAGAAGCTTATCCGACGTTCAAAGAATTTTTAGACTTTTTAGGACAACTGGAATTACCAGGTGCTTCCCAAGAGAAAAAGAATCGAAAAGAAGAAATGGAATCCATCGTAGAATCCTTATGTGAGACGTATGGCATGATTTTTGATGGTCATAGTACGATTCGACACCTTGACCAACAACAGTTGGTCTTTTTTGATATTGACTCTATTACAGGTTTAGATCGTGGGGTACAACAATGTCAGATGTACATGGCCATGACGTTGATTTGGAATCAGGCATTGATTCAAGGACGAAGACAACGGCGCTTAATTAAAGAAAAACAAATGGAAGAACAAGACTTCAAACGCTTCTTGGCCATGATTGATGAGTGCCATAATGCGATTAATCCAGATTTCATTGAAACGGTAAATTATGTCACAAACTTTCAACGAGAAATGCGTAAAGTAGAAGCAATGACTGTTTTAGCGACACAATCCCCACAAGAAATGGTACCAGAAAATATGTCTTCTGATAACTTTTCGAAACTGAAGAAAGTCTTTGAATTTTCTTCTACGAAGATTTTCATGCGTATGGATGAATCTATTTTACGTCATATAGAAGGACTAGTGGGTAAATCAATGACGAACTCAGAATTAGAATCCATTCCTCAACAAAATCAAGGAGACGCTGTGATCAACTTTGGCTCAAAAGAAACCATTCGTGTTCATTTTAGTCCGAACAAACGTCAATTAAAATTGTTTGATGGAGGAAAATAATGGAAAACCAAAATGAAAGTTTAATCAAGCAGTATGTTAAGCGTCGTGCAAAGCGGCGCTTATTTTTGTGGTTGTTTGGTACTTCTGCAGGTTTGATGACTATTTTGATCACTGTGTTTGTGACCCTATTTCTAATACTTGCCGCGGGATCGATTGATAATTCGGATTCAGATTCAAGCAGTGGTGGCGAAGCTTTTACAGGAGAATATTCGGAAGGATTACCCATTTATAAAGAAATCAAAGGAAGAGGCCCTTTTTCTGATGAAATTGCGCAATATGCTGTAGGTGCAGCAGTGAAATATAAATTATTACCAAGTGTGATTCTTTCGCAATACGGTTATGAATCAGCGTTTGGTACGTCGGCGTCCGCAAGAAATGATCTCAACTATTTTGGGATTACTTGGTTTGATGGTTGTTTGTTTCCTAAAGGAACTGCACGAGGAATTGGTGGCATTGAAGGGAGCTGGTACATGAAGTTTCCCAACTCAAAAGCTGCATTCTCCTATTACGGCTTTATGGTAGCCACACAATCAAATTTTAATGCATGTGTAGGAAATAAAAGCCCTGGCGCAAGCTTATTGATCTTAGGACGAGGTGGTTATGCCGCTGCAGGAATTACTGAAGATAGTCCGTATTATACAGGGTGTATGTCAATTATTACTTCTAATAAGTTAACCGAATATGATGAATTCGCGATCAAACATTGGGGTGAAGGTAACAATAACAATGGCACAATTACTGGTGAATGGACGAATCCATTCCCTGGCAGCAGTTTAGATAAAAGTTCCTTTAGCGGTGGGCAATTATTTGGAACGAATCCATGGGGAGAGTTCCGACCAAATGGTTTCCATGACGGATT
Source organism: Enterococcus sp. NBRC 3427 (assembly GCF_007996925.1). Taxonomy (NCBI): domain Bacteria; kingdom Bacillati; phylum Bacillota; class Bacilli; order Lactobacillales; family Enterococcaceae; genus Enterococcus; species Enterococcus sp. NBRC 3427. The sequence goes on from NZ_BJLL01000018.1 coordinate 25,998, forward strand.
AGATTTTGGTTCAGTCGATCATCCAGGAAGTGAAATTCACGCGGTGCATGGAGGAAAAGTCGTGTACGTTGGTAATCCTGGTATTTCAGGTTTAGGTGCATGTGTGATCGTGATTAATTACGACGATTTGAATATGGTGTATCAAGAATTTGCGAATAGTACAGGAAATTCTCGTGTGAAGGTAGGCGATCAAGTAAAAGTTGGTCAAGTAATCGGGATACGAGATACAGCACACTTGCATTTAGGGTTCACTCGCATGGATTGGCGTCAAGCACAAGGACACGCATTCACAGATGATGGTACATGGATTGATCCATTACCATTTTTGAATAGCAGCAAAAAATAGATCAGGAGAAAAAATATGGAAAATAAAACTTTAAAAATCGTCTTAACAGCTGCAATTAGCGTTAGTTTAATCGGCAATATCGCGTTGTTTTGGCAGCTTAAAGAAGAACAAGAGACAAATACCTTTAAAATTGAAGAAGTGGCTAAAAACGCGTCTGAGAAGCTCAAAAAAAATTCCTCTGAGGCACAGGTGAAGATCGACAAGTTAAATCAAACCATCAATGAGAAAAACCAAGAAATCGATCAGCTGAAGCAACAAGATGGCACAAAAGCAAAAGAGGAAGTCACTGAAGCACAAAGAAAGACGGCAGAAGAGTTCGGTCAATTGGCCATTGATAAATCATTAAGCAGAAATGAATTAACGGAAAAACTAAAAGATGTCGCAACCCAAGAAGTGATCGACAAATTAAGTCCTGCAGACGATGATCACCAACATGATGATTACGGAAGTTACTCTTTTACATTAGGTGACGTGCAAACTTACGCTCAAACAAGCAGTGTAAAAGAGGAACAAAATTTTGTGGTATTTGTTGATTATACAATCGGCAATCCTCAATTTAAAGATGTCAAACCGCAAAAAATAAAAGGTGGATTAACTGTCACTGAAAAACAAGTAGATGGTCAATGGAAAGTCACAGACTTTAGTTATTTCACTCGTTAGGAGGAAGAAAATGAGTAAGAAAAGAGGAGCAAGACAACGTTTCAAAAAACGAAAAAGTTATCTTAGATGGCTGGGAATCTTTATGATTCTCGGCTTTTTGATTCTTGCTAGTCCGATTTACACACATAAAAAGGTAGACATACCAGATGAAGTAAGCACGAACGCATTTTTAAACACGAAGGAACTGACGATGGTTTCAAAAGAAAAAGGAGCGAACCAGCAATTAGTTTTTGAATTTGCGATTGACGATGAAGATCAAAGCTCATTAAAAGAACTGGCTAATCTTAATTATCGCGTAGAAGTAAAGACAGCTAAAGGAGATTATCAAGCAATAAAAGCCAAAGTGATTAAGGTGTCTGATGATTATTTTGCAGTGAAGCTATCGCATGTACCAGAAGAATATATTGCCATGCGTTTAACCATTATTCCTGAAAAAATTGATCCAAAAGTGGATATGCAAGAACCACAAGATCTGATTTATTACGTTCACGAAGATAAGGTTAAAGATCAAGTGAAAGATGAAGATTATGAACAACATGCGATGAATTACAAAGTGAAAGGATACAAGAAAGAACAAAAAGCAGCACAAAAACAAATTGAATCCTTCCAAGCAACCATTGATTTGAATGAAGAATTAGTGAAGAAACTAAAAGATCAATTGCCTTATCAAGTTGCAGACGATCAGGAAAATACTGAAAATAAGATTAATAGTTACCAGCAAGAAATTGAAACATCGAAAACGCAAATGAAAGATCAAGAAGAGATCATTCAAAAACTTCAAGAAAAAATTGATCGTATGACAAAAGAAAATATTTAGAAGAATAGGTGGAGTAAAAGAAATGAAGCGAGCGAACTTGGTCGGCAAAGATACTTTCGCTGAGCAGAAAGTATTGATTAAAGCCTATCTCAAAGTTGTAAAAGCTAAAGAAATATGTCAAGAAGTGAATTTATCTAACACAACAATATCTGAGTTGAAGAATGGTAGAAAGAGTTTAGATACCTTAAAATTCAGATCATTTGAAGCTTTGTATTTAGCTGCTAAAAAATATTTTACGGCTGAAAGAAAATAAAAACAGGAGGATTTTATGTGAAAAAAGTATATCAAAAATGTTTATGGATCAGCTATATCACCTTAGGTATAGCTGTTAATGAGATGGGAGAAAACATTAACCACGATTCTAACACAAACATCAAAGCATTCTTGATTCGTTTCTGGCTGAAGATTTCAACCAAACAGGAAGAAAGCGTATCAATTATAGCATACACTTTTTCTTAAATTCATTTTTCATATGACAAAATATTTCCTTCTGATCGACAAAGTTAGAAGGATTTTTTATTGTCTAAATACACAAATAACCTTAATTTTTAAAGAGCATAAGGAAACGTGGGAACACTTTTTAAAAAAAGTGTTCCAATAGGCTGTGCCTATTACGTTTCTCAAAAATAAATGTGGGAACAAAATATTTAAAAATAGGATAGTGAAAGGATAGTGAAGGATAGTAAAAGGAGGGTAGTAGGATAGTAAAAAGGATAGGCTCCTTTTCGCTATCCTTTTTAAATTGGAGGAATTAATATGGAAGTAAGAATAAGAAATGTGGATGAGAAAATCGTAAGAGAAATTGATCGAAGATGTGACGAACTAAGTAACCGTACGGGTAATAAATGGAGTCGTAACGATTATTTAAAATTACTAATAGAAAATGATTTTGATCGTCCTTTGATGGAATATAAAAAAGAAAAGTTTGATCAGTTATTAGAAAAGTTTTCAGAAATTCAAAGCTATAACACAAAGATATTAGAAGAATATGTTAGCCAAAACAATCGTATTTTAGAAATCTTGATCGAGCAAAATAGAGGAAGTGAACTTTGATATGGCAAAGGTTATAGACAAACACATTTACTTTCACCAAACACATATCGATGTGTTGGATGAGATTATTTCTACTCATGCAGAAGTTAAAAACTATAGTGAAGCCGTTCGGTTTCTATGTATGAATTATGATCCAGAAATGGAGAAAAAAGTAAATTCCAATCAAGCAAAGTTGAATGGAATGAGTAAAGAAATTTCTATTTTAACCGAAATGGTTTCAGAGTTTGCAGATCTTCATTTGAAAGATACAGGAATACTAATTGGTACAAATTCAACGGTTTACCAAGAAGCAAAAGAACGTGTGGAAGGAAAAATTAAATCTAATCAAACCAAAAAATATTCCCCTCAGTTGAAGAAACCTGTGAATGAATCTGTTCATGCCAGAGTAGATCCATTTGATCCAACGAAGATTCTAAAAAGATAAAAGTAGAAGGGGAACATGATGAATAAATCGCCTGCAGTCATTCTCACTTGTCAATTTACCTTGCCCAATAAAAAATCTTTTTCAACATACATTGATTATATGACAAGAGAAAAAGCGCTGGAAGAAATGGAACGACGTACGCCTGAAGAAGAACAGGAACTGCAACGAATCAAGAATGCTTTAGAGGATTTTTATATTCCTGAAGGAGAAACTTTTTCGGAGAGTAAGACGGATAAAGAATTCAGCGAAACGTCGAATGAAGCTCAATCTTTGATGGGAAATGGAATCAACTTTGACAAGTTAGAGGAACAAGATTTTACCAAATATCTTTCTTATATGACCCGTCACTATGCGTTAGAACAAAAGAAAGAACTGACGCAAAGTGAACAAAAAGAATACCAACGCTTGAACCAAGCAATAAAAAAATATCAAACAGAGCCACACAAAAAAGCTTCAGGAAACCTTCCTGGAGTTTTTTCTATGGCTTCAGACGAAGTGAAAGGAAGTGATCTGAAGGAGATTAAGCAAATCTTCCAAAGAGGACAACAAAAAGGCTCAATCATTTATCAAGATGTTGTCTCTCATGATAATTCGTATCTTGAAAAAATAGGATTGTACGATCCCAAAACAGATACTTTAGATGAAGAAGGATTAAAAGCAGCTGGAAGAAAAATGATGGAGACATTATTCGAGAAAGAGCAACTGAACGAAACAGGCTACTGGATGGCAACGATTCACCGTAATACCAAACATATCCATATTCATTTTGCAGTTGTTGAAAAAGAAAATACGCGTAAACCTTACACGGAGGTTGAAAATGGTGTGAGTTATATCGTACCGAAAGGTAAGAGAAGACAAGCAACATTAGACGCAATGAAGACCAATTATGTACATGAGTTAGAACGTTTTTCTTATGAAAAGGATCGAATGATTGGTATGGAGAAACGAAATTTATTGACGCGGAAAAGTGATTTGCGTAACACCTTAACAAAAGTGGTAAAAGAGCCAGCGCGTTACGATCGACACGCAATGAACTTATTAAATGAAGTATATAAAACCCTACCTGACAAACGTTCAGAATGGAATTACGGGGATGAAAAACGAACCAAACTTTCACCATACACAAGAGAGAAACTAGATGAGTTAACCAAATATGTTTTAACAAAAGAACCTGAATATCAAGAATATATACAGATTTCAAAAGCATTGAAAGAAGAAGCAAAAAATCTTTATGGGGAAAGCAAAAGAGAATCAAAGGATGCAGAAAAAAACGCCCTCTTTGATTTAAAAAAGCGCACAGGAAATGCCATCCTAACAGAACTGAAGAGACAAGATAGTCAAATAAAACCATTAATAGAAGGTGTCGATCAGATGCAATCTATTTACAATGAACGATCCTTCCGAACACTTAAACAGTTGCCAACAAATGAATACAAGTATAGTTACGAAGAATTCATGAAGCGAAGGAAACAATTCCAACAAAGAGTTGTCACGCAACGGAGTTTGCGTCAATTAAATCGAACGATTAATGCCCATGAAGAAAAATACCACGCAAGTAAAGCATACGAAGAGCAACAACGAAGAATTCAAATGGAACAAGAAAGACAGTAGGAGGAATAGCAATGAAACAATATTTAGATCAATGGAAAGTTATAGAAGGATCATTAAGAGAAGAACGAATCGAACAACTTCCCGATTGTTTAGAAAAAGAGCATTTGTTTCAGATAAGAGAAATGTTGAGAAACGAACAGTTTGATCCAAATCAATTTTTAGTCGTTGAGTACCCAGCTACTGGTGTGTACTGTTGTAATCATGTGAAGGGTGAAAAATATTTTATCATTCAAGAATATGAAGGCAAGTTAGCGCCTTATTATACTACTTGGGAAATGAATGAGGAGGGGATCAATAACTTCCCGTGTAAAAGCATTGAAGAGTCTATTTCACTCACAGAATGTTAGTTGTTAAGTGAATAAAAGAAGTAAAAGAGTCCTGAACGTAATTGTCCAAGACTCTTTTTTTCAATGAATTGTTTTCCGCCAATTCAATGAGTGGTGCGATTTCCGACTACATTATATCAAAAGAAAGAGAAGGGAGGAAGAAGAAATGGCTTATTCAACTATTGGAGTTGTTGTTGAAAAAAGCAGAGACAATCTCGTTTTTGTGACAGAAATTCAAACAGGTAGATCTTTTGTCGTCACAGACAAAGCGGCAAAAGCTTATCGAAGTGGCGATATTTTAGCGTTAAATCTGATTACAAAAACGTTCGTTGATGCAGTAGAAAATTATCCATTTGTTTAGGAGGAAACGGACATGGCAGAAGAAAAAGAACCACTAGACAATAGTCGTTTGGGAAAATCCAAAAGAAAATTAGCACGATTGCAAAATGAATTAAACGAACAAATTGAGAAGATGTTTGAACACCAGAGAAAGACAAACGGTCAGCCAATGAACGATAAGAGAAATGGGCATTCTTGGTTTAGGCAACAAGAACGTTTAGAAAACAAAGTGCATAGTCTGAGAGAAGAGATCAAGCAACAAGAAAAACAGGTAGAAAAACTTGAAAGACAAGAAGAGCTAAAGGAAATGGGCTATAACAAGTACGGCGGCCTGGATATGACAATCGAAAATATTCCAAGAATCAAAGAAGAAATCGAACGCTTTGAAAAAGGTGAATCGACTTTTTCAGCCGCTACGATCCGAAAATACCAACGAAAATTGGAAACATTAGAACAGCTGAAAGAAAAATCAGAGAAAGGAAAAGAAAATATTCTTCCTGAAGTACAAGCGATCATTGACAGCGGACGAGTGACGCAATGGAAAAAGAATCCAACTATCTATTTTCTGAAAGGCTATCGAAAAGTCGCTTTAGAACTCAATGAAAACGGCGAATTTGAAGCGTCAAAAAAATACCAAGCCACGTCGGAAGAAGAAAAGGCAGCTGTTCGTGAATTACTTGAAGAGGCTAGACCAATTGATTCTGTGAAAGAGAAAGAAATCGATCATTTCTATCGAGTAGAATTCAACGAAAATGATCCAGAAAAAGGATTGAAAAGTTATGGTGGGGAGATCGTAACATTCGAATTGATCGATCAACTCAAAACGTTGGATAACCAATACGCCGCAGAAGCAGGTTATTATAAATTCTATTTTGAAGAAGTGAAGAACGGAGAAGTAGTCGATCAGATCCGAATGGATCTAGGGGATGGCGTCAACAGTAATCAACCCATCTATTTAGAGTTAGCAAAATTGTGCGAACAAGTACCTGAGAAGGAACAAAAACAATCGGTCAAAAATGAACCTGTTTCGAAAGAAGAAATGCAGTCGAAAGAAACAAAAACAAAACAAAAGGGCTATCAAAAACGAACGGCAGAAGAGATTAAACAAGAAGTTAAATCCCTTTCGCAACAGGCACTGGATGCGGTGAAAAAGCATACCCATTCTCCTGAAGACGTCAAAGAACTTTTGAACTTTATGTCTCGTTTTCCAGAACGATCCTTTAGAAATCAATTATTGATTGAGGAACAATTTCCAGGTGCAACGGCTTGTTTAGGTCGTGCCGCGTTGAAAAAAGAAGGAATCTATATCAAAAAAGGGGAACAAGGGAACAAGATCTTTGTCAGAAAAACGGTCAAAGGATTTTATGAGAAAGGACGTGGCTTTGTTCGAGAAACAGAAGCTACACCAGAAGATAAAAAACGAATCGAAAGTGGTCAAATCGAAGTGATCAAAAAACCTTACTACACGATTGAAAAAGTGTTTGATATCACACAAACACAATTGAAGCCTGAAGACTATCCGAAAATCTTCCCGAACCGCGTCTTTGATTTTCAATTGGATAAAACAGGGCAGACAGAACTTCAAGTTGGGATTCAAGCGGTAGCCAAAAATATTGGAATTCAAATTCGAGATATGACAGAAAGTGAAGTCTATCAAAGAGAATTAGGACAAGCACGTGGGGCGTACGTTCGTAACGAATTTACTGGCGAAGAAGAAATCGTCATGAATACTCGAAATACTCCTACGCAGCATTTAGCCACAAGTATTCACGAATTAGCCCATGCTAGAATGCACAAATTTTCAGAATTAGATACCGCAACTAAAGAACTACAGGCAGAAATGACCTCCTATATTGTGTGCAAGCATTTTGGGATGGACACCTCGGAGAAAGCTATTCCTTATATTGCGACATGGACGAAGAATGGTCAGACGTTGGATGATAAGGAAGCTGCGGAACGTGGGAAAATCATGAATGATGTCAGTCGTGTCGCAAATGAATTCATTCAAACCATTTCTAATGAAATCAATCAATACAGAGAAAGAGAACCAGAGATCCAGCCAGCAGAAGTGAAGCAGGAGCATAAAAATACTTTAGAAACGCCAGAGAATAAGAATATTGTGCCCGTTGGTTCACTTTGGATCGACAAGAAAGACGGGAAAGTAATGGAAGAAGATACGGGTCGAACGTTACATTTGAAGGATGCGGCGTTTATTGAAGATCCGCAGCATAATCAAGTGATTTTAAAAGGAAAAAGTTATGGAAAAGAGATCCAAACGGCGTTACCTTCAGAAGAATTTGCGCTAGGAAATCCATTCCGATTTTCACTTGAAACAGTGTCAGAAGTGGCCAAACGAAAAAATGAAATCTATTATGAACAACAATTGTCACAAAAAGAACGTGTATAAAATAAGTAAAAAAGACTATCTGAAAAACGGATAGTCTTTTTTCTTTTGGGAGGTTTGAAAATGACCGAGAAAAAAATGAGTCTTATTGATCGATGTAAACAGATCGATATAGTGGATTTTGCTCGAAACAATGGAATGGCTGTAGTCAATAAAGGACGAGACTATCGCTTAGAAGACCATGATTCATTTGTTTTTGATCGAAGAAAACAACGTTTTTATTGGAACAGTCAAAATATTAGTGGCGACATTATTGAATTAGCTAAACTTTTTTTCATAGACAAAGAGATTCAAGACTCTAAGCAACAATTTAAAGCAGCCACAGATTTTATTCTAAAGAATGAAGACAAAACAGAACGAGTAGAAAATCTTCATTTTGAGACAGAAAAGTACAAAGATCACCCCGTTGATTATCAACCACTCACAGAAAAAGGAAGGAATTATTTGAAGGAAGAACGAAAACTGCCCGATTGGTTGATTGATTATGCAGAAAAAGAAGGATTGATCGCCGAACTAAAGCCAAAACATGAACGGCAAAATTTCTTAGTTCGAGACGATCGTTTGGATCATGCGGTCGCCTTTTTATGGAAAGATCCACAGACAAAAGAGACAGTAGGGGCGAGTTATCAAGGAACATTCATTGATTATGAACGTTTTGGTGAGAGAGGCACATATAAGCATATAGATAAAAATTCGACAGCGAATCATGGATTTAACCTAAAGATCGGTGACCCTAAACAGTTAAAATTTTTTGAGAGTAGTATTGATTTACTTAGCTATGCTGCACTGAATCGTGATCAGTTAAACGATACGTGGTTAGTCTCTATGGAAGGATTAAAACACCATGTGATCAGTCATTATTTTGGTGAGGCAGTATCTGAATTGAGAAAGAAACAAGCCTTTCCTCAATCCATTGAGATTTGTGTGGATAATGACCGTGCAGGACATATTTTCTACGAAAAAGAACAATTAATGGGCGCAGTTGATCCATTTACGAATCAGAAAGTACGTTGTGAACGAGGAATCGCTAATGATTGGCAAGTGCCAAAAGAATACAAAGTCATTTATGAAGAAGTTGCAAAAGAAATGAAAGTTGAACCTGAAGCAATTATGGCCATACACAAGACAGAAAACAATCTGCAATTAACGGACCAACTGGTTTCCGCTCACAAAGTAAATGCGTCTTTTGGTCAGCAGCTTTCTGTTAACGATTCAATAGAAGCTATTAATTTGAAAGATATTTGTAGAGAAGTCGCAAAAGAATTAAAAGGTTGTGAACGCGTGGATGGTACGTACGATTTTGATCGTTTTTATCAAGAAAAAGGGGATATTAATGCTCAGATTCTTTTCTCTTATAAAGCAGAACAATACTACAAAGGCTATAAAAATCATGAACATGAATTTGTACCTGAAGTAAAAAAGGATTGGAATGATCAATTGAAGCATGAAATCCACCAACAAGAGATCAGAAAGCAAAAACGTGCGATGTTGTTTCAACAAGGCAGACAACAAGAAAGGGAGTGAAATCGTCATGATGAAAACCGTTATTTTAGCAGAAAAGCCGTCACAAGCGAAAGCTTATTCCGATAGCTTCTTTAAATCCACTCGAAAAGACGGGTATTTTGAAATCCAAGATCGATTGTTTCCTGGTGAAACTGTGATCACGTATGGTTTTGGTCATTTAGTCGAGTTAGATTCGCCCGATATGTACGATGAAAATTGGAAACAATGGTCATTAGAGCATTTGCCTATTTTCCCTACACATTATCACTATCATGTTCCTAAAGATAAGAAAAAGCAATTCAACGTGGTGAAACAGCAACTTCAATCGGCCGATACCATTATTATTGCGACAGATAGCGATCGTGAAGGGGAACTGATCGCTTGGACGATCATTCAACAAGCAGGCGCCGATCATGGAAAGACCTTTAAAAGACTTTGGATCAACTCCTTAGAAAAAGAAGCCATTTATCAAGGATTCCAGCAGTTACGAGATGCAGAAGAGACCTACCCAAAATTTGAAGAAGCACAAGCACGCCAGATCGCCGATTGGTTGATCGGCATGAACGGTAGCCCACTGTATAGTTTACTCTTGCAGCAAAAAGGCATACCAGGAAGTTTTTCCTTAGGCAGAGTCCAAACCCCAACGCTTTACATGATTTATCAATTACAGGAAAAGATTAGAAACTTCCAAAAAGAACCATATTTTGAAGGAAAAGCCCAAGTAATCGCTCAAAATGGCGCATTTGATGCGAAGCTTGATCCGAATGAAACCCAAGCGACGCAAGAAGCATTTGAAGATTATTTAAAAGAAAAGGGGGTTCAATTGGGAAAACAGCCAGGTACGATCCACCAAGTTGAAACCGAGAAAAAAAGCGCGGCAAGTCCACGTCTTTTTTCTCTATCCAGCCTTCAGTCTAAAATGAATCAGCTTATGAAAGCTAGTGCCAAAGACACTTTGGAGGCTATGCAAGGGTTGTATGAAGGGAAATATCTAAGCTACCCACGAACAGATACCCCTTATATTACAGAAGGGGAGTATGCGTATCTGTTGGATCACTTAGACGAATACAAACACTTTTTAAAGGCCGAAGCCATTCCTACTCCTATTCATACACCTAATAGTCGATATGTGAATAATAAGAAAGTCCAGGAACATTACGCGATCATTCCTACAAAAACGGTCATGACGGCAGCGGCTTTTGAACAATTAAGTCCACTGCAGCAGGCCATTTATGAACAAGTGTTAAAAACAACGGTGGCCATGTTTGCGGAAAAATATACCTATGAAGAAACAACGATCTTGACGCAAGTTCAGCAGCTTCAGTTAAAAGCAATCGGAAAAGTGCCGGTAGATCTAGGTTGGAAGAAGTTATTTGGAAAAGAGAGCGACGGAAAAGAGAAGGAAGAAGAGCCGCTACTTCCTAAAGTGACAAAAGGAGAAATGGTGACGGTAGATCTACAAGTCCTTGAAAAAGAAACAAAGCCACCAAAACCTTATACCGAAGGCACGTTGATCACTGCAATGAAAACAGCTGGGAAAACCGTGGATAGTGAAGAAGCGCAATCTATATTGAAAGAAGTAGAAGGAATCGGTACAGAAGCGACACGGGCAAATATTATTGAAATCTTGAAACAAAAGGAATATATCAAGGTAGAGAAAAATAAGCTCGTGGTGACGAATAAAGGGATTTTGCTTTGCCAAGCCGTGGAAAAAGAGCCGCTGCTTACGAGCGCCGAAATGACCGCCAAATGGGAAAGCTACTTATTAAAGATTGGAGAACGAAAAGGAACACAAACCACTTTTCTAGCTAATATCCAAAAATTTGTCTCTCACTTATTGGAAGTCGTACCAGGGCAAATCCAATCCACTGATTTTGGATCGACGTTACAAGAAGTGAAAGCAGCCAGTGAAAAGCAAGAAGCCGCGCGTCATTTAGGAATTTGTCCAAAATGCCAGGAACAAGAAGTCATACTTTATCAAAAGGTGGCAGCATGTACGTCTGAAGTCTGTGATTTTAAATTATGGACAACGATTGCCAAAAAGAAACTCACAGCGACACAGCTGAAGGAGATTATTCAAAATAGCCGAACAAGCCAACCAGTGAAAGGGTTAAAAGGTCAGAAGGGTTCGTTTGAAGCAACGATTGTTTTAAAAGAAGACTTCACTACAGGCTTTGAATTTTCTGAAAAGAAAAAAACGAACTTCAAGAAAAGAACACGACGCACGACAAAATAATGGAGGGTTAATCTTATGCGTAATACAACACACAAACAACAAGAAATCGAAAATCAAAAAGCCAAAATTCGTTCAGAACAGGAAAAAATGCGTGCCAGCAAACGAAGACTGCAGCAATTAAAGAACCAGCAGCGGATTCAAAAAGAAATTGAATTAGATCGATAGACATTAACCTTGTTACAAATACACTATCATGATACATTTAATGTAGTGTATTTGTAACGAAAGGGGGGAAGTAAATGCAAAAGAAACTGAAAGAATTGTTGGCTATTCGCGATGGAAATTTATCTATGAAGGAAGCCAGAAAATTAGGAATCGCAGCAACCACTGTACAAAGATTGGTGAATCAAGGAAAATTGATCAAAGTTGATCGTGGTTATTATGTAGAGGATGGTCATGGAATAGATGATTTATTTTGGCTTCAGCAACGATTTTCCAGGGGAATCTTCTCTCATGAAACGACTTTAGATATTTACCAGCTTTCTACGAATATGCCGAAATTCATTCACTTAACTTTTCCCCATGGCTATAACGTTGATCGTTCAATTACAAAAGAGCAGCAGTTACAATTTCATTTCGTGAAGAAAGAAGTTTATGAACTAGGAAAAGTAGAGGGAACTTCCTTTCAAGGAAATCCTATTACTATGTATGATAAAGAGCGTACACTTTGTGATATTTGGAATCCGAGATATGAAATTGAATATGAAATGAAATTAGAAGCATTAAAAGAGTACATGGAAGACCCATTGAGAGATCCAAGTAAATTAAGAGATTACATGACAAAACTACATGTAGAAAAAGAAATGAAATACCACATGCAAAGCTTATATTGATGGAGGAAAAAGATGACACCGACACAATTTGCAGCAAAAACAAGAAATTTAGCAAAGAGTACAGGATTAAATGCACAGTTAGTGCAACGGCATTTTATGATGGATCGTCTAATTGAACAAATTTCTGAATCAAAGTACAAAAATGACTTCATTTTGAAAGGCGGCTTTTTATTAGGATCAAAATATGGAATCGATAGAAGGACAACAATTGATATCGATACGACATTTAGAAATAGCAAATTAACTGAAGAAAAATTGAAGAGCATTTTTAATGATTTAACTAGAAAACCCACAAAAGAAGGCATTGTTTTCTCTATTCAAGGAATGAAGGAAACAAGAGAAGCCGATTTTTATCCTGGATTTCAAATTAAATTGGTGGCTAATTTAGAGAAAGTACGTGTACCGTTTAAAATGGACGTGACAACAGGAGATTCTATTTATCCTGAAGTAGATACACACTATCACCAATTAATGTTTGAAGATAAAAAAGTGGAGATTCCAGCTTATCCAACAGAACAAATTATTGCAGAAAAGCTAAGTGCTACGTTCAGCTTTGGCACAGATAATTCGAGAGCAAAAGATTACTACGACTTATTTACCATTCCGAAACTAGAAAATATTGATACGAAAGAGTTATACAAAAGTGTTCGAAATACATTTACAAAACGTGGAGATACAAAGCCTTTATCCTTTTATTATGAAAGAGAAATGGATAAGATCAGGGGAAACGACTATTTGGAAAAGCAGTGGGAAAAATATCGCTCAGTTAACACGTTTGCGAATTCCATTTCATTTGCAGATACAGTCAACGAAATTGATCACCTAATGAAAAGTGTGATCAAAATTGAAAATCAAGAAAGAAAAAGGCAGTTTAAAAGATCACAACAAATGAATCAAGAAACGGAGAGATAAAGATGATTAATAATGTAACTTTAGTAGGACGGTTAACCAAAGATCCAGATTTACGTTATACCGCAAGTGGCACAGCAGTGGCCACTTTTACCTTAGCCGTTAATCGTAATTTCACGAATCAAAACGGCAATCGAGAAGCCGATTTTGTCAACTGTGTGATTTGGCGCAAACCAGCAGAAACGATGGCGACATTAGCTAAAAAAGGCAGCTTGATTGGCGTTGTCGGACGGATTCAAACCCGAACCTACGATAACCAACAAGGACAACGTGTGTATGTGACAGAAGTTGTAGCTGATAACTTTCAACTATTAGAAAGTAAAGCAACGACAGAGAGCCGTGCGCACGCTGATCAATCGTCCAGCAGTCCAAGCCCTACCACCTTTGAACAACGGGATGTAGCTACGCCTAACAACAATGGATTGAACGCTTCACAAAATCCATTTGGCGGACAATCAATCGATATTAGTGATGATGATTTACCATTCTGATTGTAAAAGATCAATAAAGTTGTTATAATGGATACGAAAAGAGGAGTTGCGCTAACAACTCCCCTAACAGCACCGTTTAAGACGGTGACCAGCTTAATATTATTTTTGAAAAATAATCGTCGACCGGCTAAAGCTGACGGTTATTTTTTTTGATTGTTGTTTACAACTGCTAAGATTCCAAAAATGATTGTTGCGATCAAAGAACCGAAACTAATCATTAATCCTAGCGCCGTTTCAACAGGCAAAAGGCTTCTCCTTTCTGTAAGATTTTGGAAGTACGCACATACGCACCACCTCACTTTCAATCGGATAGCCACCGTCACAAACTTTACTGTCTTGATCATTATAGCATATCTAAAATCGAATAAAAATTCTCAATTTTAACTGTTTTTGCTATAATTTTAGCGAGGTGATCGTGATGAACAAATATGTTGGTTTGCTTGATAAAATCCGAGTAATAAAAACACAACCATTATTGGTTCGCTTTACTTTACAAACAATTCATGAATCGATTAATTGTGTAGTTGCAGATATTGAAATTATCGATAAATTGTTAATTATGGATGATGGAAAATACAATATTGCCGTCACAGGTCATTTCAATAAACGGAATCAATTAGTCATTGAATCGATGCAAATTAGAAACCCTGATCATTTTACGCGATCAATGGGCATATAAATAAAAGAAGAGCTGCAATCCTAATGTAGGACTGCAGCTCTTTTTGTTTTACATAGAAACAGGAAGAAAGGGAAAGGCCTATTTAGGAAGGCACAAGCGCCTTCTCAATTGAAAAACCTTTCTCTCACTCCAACCGCCACCGCCGTTCGAGAAGAAAGGAAGTGAACGTTGCACGTTCACTAAGATAAGGGGTCTTGCTTTGTAAGACAAAATAGGAAAAGCTTCCTCTCACCAAAAGGTTCGTTCCTGTTCGCTATCTCTTTATTGATTTGCCAGACCGGCAACAAGTTGCCTTTTATCACCAAAAAGCGACAAGGACAAGGGTAAATGGCACGCTGCGCGCCCTTGTCCTTGTCGCTTTTCGTTGATTCATTCTGGCCAACAAATCAATAAAGAAAGAACTAACGAAAGGAAGTAAAACCTTTCCTAAGAGGAGGCAGAATCAATCATGCGAAAGAAATTTGATTATTGGGGTGTTCCCTTCAGCGAATTATTCCCAAACTATCATGCACCACATACTGTCGAATGCGATTGTGGAGAAAGAGCGAAATGTATCAAAAGCTATTGTTTGTATCAATGTCCAACATGCGGGAAAAAATATACCTTGTCTTATGGCGATTATATTTTGATTGAGGAGAAAGGAAAGAAACGCTGATGAAAACACAACACAAATTATTGACTGTAAAAGAAGTCGTTCAAATTTTGGTGGACAAAGAAGTCATTTCTGAAAAAGTAGCAGAAGCTTTACTTATTCCGCGGTACTGGACGATAGAAACCCCTTTAGTAGAGGATGCACCGACTATGCTATTTGAAGACTTAGTGAAGATTGCAGGATGTGAACTGCATTATCAAGAAAAATTGGAAACTTATGAAAACGAATATTGGTTAACCAAATTAGAGAACTAAAAAGGAGAAAAAAATATGGCTCAAAATTACTATGACGAATTTGTCAAATTACCTTTGGATAAAATGGCACAAAAAATGGAGGATATGACGTTCCTATACAACGAAACACGTGTTCCAAAAAAACATTATAAAGAAAAATTGTCGGTAGCTGTGGAATAAATGATTGAATCAGGTGTCGAAATGAATCTTATTGCGACGTACTATCGAACACTGGAAGAACTGAAAAAGCAAAATGCAAAATGGTTTTTCCAAGCCTTACTATGCTTGGAAGTAGGTGTCAAACCAAGCACTATTAAACCTTCTGAATACCAAGCTTTAGAACTAACGTATGCGAAATTTATCGAAACGAAAAAAGCCAAGACTGTTTCAAGTGAATGGTTAGATTATTTTGAAAATATCAATAAGTATGGCGCATATTACACCATGAAAAAGGAAGACAACGAAAATGAATAAGGTGATTTATCAACTAACAACGGATTCCATATCAACGATTTGAAAGAAAAAAAGGTCAATAATCATTTATACCGAAAAGTGAGAATGTGTGAAATAAGGACAAAAAAAGCCTAGTAACTAAGGGAATGGTTCTTATTTCGCACCAACCGCCCCCGCCGCTTAGGTGGTGCGAAATAAACGGGCAAAGCCCGATAACTTAAGAGAAAGAAGGTGATCCATTTGAACAAGATTATTCCCTTATTGTTAGTACTGTTTGTTGGCGAAATACTTATGCGAGATAGTGCAGCTGTACAGTTAAACCTCGCTGTATTTTTGGTAATACTGGTGTTTTGTTTGATCTTTTGGCGGTTTGTATTAGTCCTCGTGAGTCTACTATTCAAGATGATTGCAGCCATATTTTTCATGGGGTTATTTCGATGAAAGGAGAGAGTACCAATGCCAATTGCAATAGGAAATAAACGGTTACCCGTGACATTAGATGAAAAGAGACAAAAAGAATTGCAGCAACTAAAGCAGAAGTACGACAAAAGTGAATCCAGGATTATGTGTATTGCGTTAGATTTATTGATTGCCAAGAAAAAGCAGGATTTGAGGTACCAGCACTAAGAAAGTGACGTCACTTTTTATACTAAAACCTAAAAGTGATATCACTTTTAGACAATGGAAAAGGTGGAAATAAGATGAAGAAAAAACAAACTAAACTATCGTTAGCAGATATTTTAACACAGTTAACCGCAACTGAAGATGGTGTTGTAGAATTTGAACGATCTGAAATTTCGGTAGTAGATGATCGTTACTTTAAAATGCCTTACTTTTTTGACCAAGCAAAGGTCATTTGCCTTTGTGGCTACGATGGGGTACGTGATTACTTTGGAATTAGAATTACTGAAGAAAAAGTCGTTTGGGTAAACAATCATACAGAATTAGGTGCGCTAGCCTTTGAAGGAACTGTATTGGACAATATCTCTATTGTATTCGAGGAAGAAAGCTTTACGCTTGAATGCGATAAGTTAACCCGATATATCGATCCAAAATTCTATGAGGATAAAAACCTGGCATGGGAACTGGCTTTATAGACAGAGTGCTAGTGCAAGTAAAGGAAGAAAGGAAGATCACCATGAAATACAATTTATTAGACCATAAGCGAATGTGGGTAGAGAAATTAGAGGAAGACTTAGAACAGTTGGAATTGTTAGGTCATAATAAGACTTCAACGGTGTATAAAGAAGGACTAAAACGAACGAAAAAAGCACAAAAAGAACTAGCAACACTGGAAAGTAGCGTTCAGAAAAAAGAAGTAGACTTAACATACACTTACCTTTAGGAGTAGAAAATGGCAGACAAGAGAAAAGAAAAGATTCAAAAATTACTGGCGCTTGCGGCGGATGTAAATGATGAGGAATCAATGAGCGCATTAGCCAAAGCCCAGCAATTGATGATGGACTATGATCTTACTGAAGATGAGATTTTCAATTATCATGAGCAGCAACGGATAGAAGCAGTAGAAACGCACGTGATCTATCGTGGACGTCCGCAAAAATGGCTGTATCGTTTATTTAGAAATTAAGATAAAAAAGGCTAGTTAACAGGTTTGTCGACTGGCCTTTTTTGATATGTTTGTACATGTTTTATTGTGTTTTAATTTTTCTCTTTTTTATAGCAAGCTCCTTTTATAATAAATATTCCGAAAAGTGAAGACCATTTTTTATTTATTAAGACTATTATTATTAGTGAGATAAAATTTGATTGATCTTACAGAATATTGGTGACGATTATGACACTAAAGATACTATTTATGAAAATTTTGCAAAAATGTTCTGAAAATTAGA
>NZ_BJLL01000019.1:0-42385 GCF_007996925.1 Enterococcus sp. NBRC 3427
GTAAAAAAGGGAGCATGACAAGAATTTTGCCACTCTCCCTCTTTCTATTTTTATAAGGACACTGCAGTAATTGTATTACAGTACATTTTTCGTCGTGCTGCTTAAAAGTTTTTCATACGCTTGTTCAAATTTTTGAACATCTCCAGCACCCATGAAGATTACTACTGCATCATGATAATCTAATAATGGAGATACATTATTTTCTTTGATGACTTCTCCACCTTTTTTGATTTTCGCTCCAAGGTCTTCAATCTTAACGTTTCCTTGTTCTTCCCGAGCCGAACCAAAAATATCGCATAAGTAAACTTTATCAGCTAAATCAAGTGCTTCTGCAAATTCATCCATCAATGCAATCGTACGCGTAAACGTATGGGGTTGGAAAACTGCAATTATTTCTTTATCTGGATATTTTTGGCGTGCGCCATCGATCGTTGCTTTGATTTCTGCAGGGTGATGCGCATAATCATCGACTACGGTCATGTCTGCTACGATTTTTTCACTGAATCGACGTTTTACTCCTGGGAAAGTCAGCATTTCTTCCGCAACTTCTTTCAGATCCAGTTTTTCAAAATATGCGACTGCAATAACACCTAAAGCATTTAAAATATTGTGTTTGCCGAATGCTGGTACAGTGAAATGTCCAACAAATTCATCCCCATGATAGACATCAAAAGCAGAACCGGATGTTGTACGTTCGATGTTTCGTGCTTGGATATCATCATTTTCTGTGACACCATAATAATAAATCGGCACATCTGCTTCTAATTTGCGTAAATAAGCGTCATCACCGTACGCAAAAATAGCTTTTTTCACTTGTCCAGCCATTGTTTGGAAAGCTGTAAATACATCGTCGATACTTGTATAATAATCCGGATGATCAAAATCGATGTTTGTCATGATCGCATAGTCTGGTGAATAGGCAAGGAAATGACGGCGATATTCACAGGCTTCAAATGAAAAGAATTCCGCTTGCGGATCACCATGGCCTGTTCCGTCTCCAATTAGATAACTTGTTGGACGGACACCACTCAATACATGAGAGAGCAGACCAGTCGTACTTGTTTTTCCGTGAGAACCTGTTACAGCGATACTCGTATAGTTTTGGATAAAATGACCAATAAAGTCGTGATAGCGAATCACTTCCAAACCTAATTCTTTTGCTCGCTGGATTTCTTCATGTGAATCAGGAAATGCATTTCCTGCAATAATCGTCATACCTGGTTTTACATTCTCTGCGTTAAATGGCAGAATCGTGATATTTGCTTTTTCTAAATCTCTTTGTGTAAAGAAATATTTTTCAATGTCTGATCCTTGGACATTTAAACCTTGTTCATGTAAAACAAGAGCCAAGGAGCTCATTCCTGAACCTTTGATACCAACGAAATGATACAATTTATTTTGATTTTCCATTTGAATCCTCTTCTCTTATCTAGCGTCCATTCTTTTAGCTATTACATTCAACACGCTCCTCATTATCTTATAAACGATTGAAAATTTCAACCAAATTTATTTAGAAAGGAGGATTCGCCTGCTAAAAAGGTCATGTACGGGAAAAATCTGTTTTTATTGACTGTTTGATTCTTGTATAAGAAGACCAAACTTCTTCTGATATATCAATATGAGGAATAAAATCTTTTCCTTTCGGACCATAGCCATTCTCATCGTCGTGGAGTCGCTCCATTTCTCCTAACACCAGTGCATAGAAATATTCCTTCGGCCATTGATGGTTCAGTTCTTTTGCTGTAAAGATGATCTCCTCAGAAAAGTGAAGGATTTCCGGCACAAATGGCACAGCATTTGCGAAAACAGTTTGTTCATTTTGCCATACTTTCTCAAAAGTTGCTCGAGTCCTGCGTTGCAGTGTCGGATCATTCATCAATAGGACTTTTTCTGGTACAGCATCTAAGGAATGAAGAATCTCCAGTGAAAAAGTGGCGTTCTCTCCAGAATTTGTAGACTTCGATTCTATCAGGAAAGCCTTATCGGGCAAATCATAGACTTCTTTTAGATACTGACGACAGATTTCACTTTCACTCATGCCTTCTTCAAAATGAAATCCTTGCTTTTCAAAATTCTCATAAAGGATCCTAGTCGCATGACCCACCCCGCCGACCAAAAACAAACGTTCTACTTGACCATTTACATACATTTGTGCTGCTTTATCAGCTAAGATAGGAAGACCGTTTCCAGCTAAAATAAGTGTAGGTGCCGACAATTTCTCAAAATCTTTCTCATCAGGTGCGGCTAAAAAGGCTAATAACTGATTCCAGTCTTTTAGATTTCTCTGCTCGTTTTTTTCCAAAAACTCTTCATCCTTTCATCTGATTTTTTATACTTCATTGAGGCTTTCTCTCTTTGTCTCAATCCATTTGATTTCCCCATGACATCTTCCACAACGATATTTGTGTACATCGATTCTTCTTTTGCGGCAGATTGTGGCAGAACAATCTTGGCATTGATAATATTCGATCTTTATCTGTTTCTTCGTCAAGGCTGGCGCATAGCGCAATCCTCCTGTTTTTTTCAAAAGATACTTGAAATCCATATCTTTATGACGATACCCTCTTCCAGTTAGATGAAGATGATAATGGCAAAGTTCATGTTTGATGATTCCTGCAATCGTCTCTTTGTCTGACTCTTCAAACAGCTTTGCATTAAAATCTAAATGATGATCGTTTAAATGATAGCGCCCGCCAGTTGTACGCAAGCGTGGATTGAACATTGCTTGGTGCTTGAAAGGACGCTGGAAGCTTTTTAATGATATCTCTTCTACTAACTGCTGCAGTTCTTCTTGTGTCAATTTTTGTTACTCCTCATTGTTACTCTTCATAAGGGGAAAGCATCGTCAAACTGATTCTGCCTTTTTTCGTATCAACTTGTTCTATCCAAACCGTCACGATATCTCCGACTGACACGACGTCTGTTGGATGCTTGACAAATTTTTTGCTAAGTTTTGAGATATGGACAAGTCCGTCTTGTTTCACACCGATATCGACAAATGCGCCGAAGTCGATGACGTTACGGACCGTTCCAGTCAATTCCATCCCTGGTTTCAAATCTTCCATACTCAACACATCTGTACGCAATAGGGGCGCTGGCATCTCATCACGCATATCTCGTCCAGGTTGTGTCAGCCCAGCTAAAATATCGGCTAACGTTTCTTCTCCGACTGATAAGCTTTCAGCCAGTTTCTCCGCGGATAACCGTGTCAATTTTTCTACTGCTTCTTCTGTCCCAAGCTCTTTTTCTGAAAGATGGACTGTCATTAATATGTCTTTCGCAATAGAATAACTTTCGGGATGGATACCGGTGTTGTCCAAAATGTTTTTCCCGCCAGGAACTCGCAAGAAGCCGATTGCTTGTTCATATGCTTTTGGCCCTAAACGTGGCACTTTTTTCAGCTGAGTTCGTGCAGTAAATTCTCCATTTTCTTCACGATAACTGACAATGTTTTGGGCAGTCGTTTTATTCAATCCTGATATGTGCTGCAAGAGCTGTGGACTAGCCGTGTTCACATCCACGCCTACTTGGTTGACCGCTGTTTCCACGACAAAATCCAATTGTTCAGCCAAACGTTTTTGAGAAACATCATGTTGGTACTGTCCTACACCGACAGCTTTAGGATCGATCTTGACTAATTCAGCTAAAGGATCTTGCAGACGACGGGCAATAGAAACTGCACTTCTTTCTTCTACTTGTAGATGCGGGAATTCTTTTCGTGCAATTTCGCTAGCGGAGTAAACAGAAGCGCCAGCTTCATTGACAATGGCGTAATAGGCTTTATGGTCGGCTGATTTCAATTGCTCAGCCACAAAAAGTTCTGATTCCCGACTGGCTGTTCCATTCCCGATAGCTACCATATCTACTTGATATTTATTGATCAATTGGATAAAAGCTGGACCAGCAGCTTCCCTTTTCGCTTGTGCTGCAGGTTTATGCGGATAAATGACTTCGATTGCCAAAACTTTTCCTGTCGCATCTACGACTGCTAGTTTACATCCAGTACGATAGGCCGGATCAAATCCCAGTACGACTTTACCTTTTAGCGGCGGTTGCAACAAAAGATTGCGAAGATTTTCTCCAAAAATAGCGATGGCTTGCTCATCCGCTTTTTCAGTCAATTCATTACGCAGTTCTCGCTCGATTGCCGGCTGTATAAAGCGTTTATAACTATCTTGATAGGCTTCTCTTACAAAGGAAGAAGAAGGAGAGGCAGGATTTTTCACTAATTGGCGATCCAAGTAAGCTAAAACTGCTGCTTCGTCTACTTGAAGGAACACTTTGAGAACCTCTTCTTTTTCTCCTCGATTAGTGGCCAATATCCGATGAGAAACCATTTTATGGACAGGTTCTGCAAAGTCATAATACATTTCGTATACGCCTTTTTCATCTGCTTGCTCATCCTTGACTTGGCTGACATACATGCCTTTGTTATACGTATAAGACCGAATCCAAGTCCGAAATTTTGCATTATCGCTGACTTGTTCAGCAATGATCTCATGCGCACCTTGCAACGCTTCTTCAGCAGAAGAGACTTCTTTTTCTTTATCGATATATTTTTCTGCTTCCGACTGCACCTCTCCATCTGTAAGCTGCATCAGCCACAGCGCGAGTGGTTCAAGTCCTTTTTCTTTAGCAATCGTTGCTTTTGTCCGTCGTTTCTGTTTGTATGGACGATATAAATCTTCCACTTGTTGCATTTTTACGGATTGCGTGATTTCTGTTTCTAACTCAGGGGTCAGTTTCCCTTGTTCATCGATCAGCCGAATCACTTCGTTTTTTCGTTTTTCTAAGTTTTCAAGATATGCATACCGCTCTTCGATTTCACGAATCTGGACTTCATCAAGACTTCCAGTCATTTCTTTTCGATAACGCGCGATAAAAGGAACGGTGTTTCCTTCATTTAACAAATTAAGTACAGTCGTCAACTGCTTGGGACGATAGTCTGAAAGCTCTTTTTGTACAAGCTGAATGATTGTCTGGTTCAAATTTTCCGTCATTAAAATGCCTCTTTTCTGCTAAAAATTGCTTCTTTATTCTATCATACTTTTTATCATGGGTTAAACTGCTGAAAGAAACAATATTCTCTATACAAATAAAAAGAGCCGCAACAAAGTCGCAGCTCCTTCATTCTTTCCATTCGTCAGATTCCTTGCCAAGATCCTTTGTTGTTCTGATATTCAATGTCTTGAAGGATACCTTCCTTGTCAAAAACAACCCCATGCAATGACCCTCCGAATACAGCCCCACCGTCCATTCCGATTTTATGATCCTGAATCCAGAGGTCTGTTGTCTGCATATCTCCATGGAGCATTGGTGTAATCGTATGTCCAAATACAATTGTCTTACCTGTGTTGTTTTTCCCTTCATGAAATGGTTCCCGTATCCAAATAAAGTCTCTTGGACTTGTCTTACGCCAGTCTTTCTTTGTCAAATCCACTCCAGCATGGACAAACAGATAATTTTCCCATTCATAATACAAGGGGCGCTGGACTAAAAATTCAATCAGTTCTGGGTATCTTGATCGGATCATCATTGAGATTTCAGTCGGGGAGTATTCCTCCGATGCACCTGGGTGAAGTAGGCTTTCAAATGTTTCTTTTCCACCATTTCTGATATAAGGCGCATACCAGTCCTCCGGTGCTTGCAGAAATTGCAAAAAATATTCTTCATGGTTTCCCCGGAGATAAATGGCACCTGTTTCTTCGACTAATTGCTTTCCTAATAGAAAACATTCCTTTGTACGAGGCCCTCGATCATTGAGATCTCCTAATAAAACAAGCTGATGGATCGTCGGATCATAATAGTGAATAAGTTTTTCAAAAAGATCATATTTACCGTGGACATCGCCAATAGCATAAATCAATGATTTCATGTGGATCACCATCCTCAACGATAGTATAGCGCATATTGGAAATGGTCGACAATCAAAACTATTGTTTTCTATTTACTTAAAGCTGCAAACCGCAGTTCTGCTTCTTCTGGAGAGATTCCATGGTCTTGAACATAGCGGTTGCGTGGATGTTTCGCACACTCTACGCTACATGCTCCTAAATGTTTTTCTTCATTTTCAACGGAAGCAAGAATCTGACGATTGCACTCAGGATTGCTACAATTGATATATCGTTCACATGGTGTTCCGTCAAACCAGTCGCGACCGACGATTTGTTTATCTACTTGGTTGATATCGACAGCGATCCGTTCATCAAACACATACATCTTGCCATCCCATAATTCTCCTTGGACTTCAGGATCCTTTCCATAAGTAGCAATACCGCCATGTAGCTGTCCGACATCTTTGAATCCTTCACGGACAAGCCAACCAGAAAACTTCTCGCAACGAATGCCGCCAGTACAGTAGGTCACTACCCGTTTTTCCATAAATTCTTCTTTGTGCTCGCGGATCCAGTCTGGAAGCTCTCGAAAACTGCGTATATCTGGGCGTACAGCCCCTCGAAAATGCCCCAAGTCATATTCATAATCATTCCGTGCATCAATCACCACTGTCTGTTCGTCTAAAATAGCTTCTTTAAATTCTTGCGGTGAAAGATAAGCACCTGTCACTTGGTTTGGATCAATGTCCTCTTCTAGTTTTAAACTTACAAGCTCTGGACGGTATCTTACAAACATCTTCTTAAAGGCATGTCCTTCGCTTGGATCGATCTTAAACATCGTATCAGCAAATCGAGGATCAGCTTTCATTGCTTCCATATAGGCAGTCGTGTTTTCAACGGTTCCAGACACAGTACCATTTATTCCTTCTTCAGCTACTAGAATACGACCTTTAAGATCCAAAGATTTGCAAAAGGCTAAATGATTTTTGGCAAATTCCTCTGGTTCTTCTATTTTTGTATAATTGTAATAAAGCAGTACTTGATAATCCATGTATTTCTTCCTTCCTTCTTTTCGTTCCTAAACAGTATAAAGAAGGCGTTCGCATTTGACGATTTATTTGCTTGTGTATAATTACGCATGTGATTTTTGTTTACATAATATTATTATTTAAATTAAAAAGACTTTGCTTTCCTGTTTCGCACAGAAAAACAAAGTCTTTATTTCTATTATTTACCTGTAACCGCAAAGTAATTGCCATCGGGATCAGCAAAGTTGAAGACATATTCTTCTCCAAGCTGTACCATATCACCTAATGTGACTGATTGCGTCTGCATTTTTTTATATAGTCCAAAGATATCTTTGCTGTAAAACATCAAAGATGGGGCACTAGTAGCTGTGCCAGGTGAATGGGACTCAACAAACGCTCGATCATATAACACGAATGAGGTTTGACTGTCCTCAACTCCTACTTCAATTACAAGCGTCCCATCCATTTCTTGACGATCTTTTTCCGCAAAGCCAATTGCTCTCCAAAACGCTGCATTTTTCTCTACATCATCCACATAAAGCATGATTTTTATTTCATTCGTAAACATCTGTTTCCTCCTAAACGATCTGTTCTAACATTCCCAACTTTGTCAGTTTACCATAGGAAAATGGGAAAATCTACGAAAGCTCTCAACAGAATCGTCCTACTTAAATACGCTTTTCTTTAATAATAAATAAGTTGGTTGTTTTTATTATTCACGCTTTCACTTTTCGGAATAAATAATATGTATTTATATGGAATATATAAAAAAAGAGGTTGTGACAAAAATCAAGTCACAACCTCTGGTAAACGGTGTTCCAGAAGTAGCTTCTCGGAAATAAGCCGAAATTCCACAAAAATTTGAGAAGCTATTTTTGGGAAACTTCGGCTTATTTCTTAAAGCTGACCACTTCTATCACAACCTCTTTTTAGCTATGCATTCACATCGATCACTTTTGAATCATCATTGATGACATCGCGATCTAAATCTTTGATGCGTGCACTTGTCACGATACCAGCTACCATGCTACCGCTGACGTTTACTGCTGTACGTGCCATATCAATCAATGGTTCGACAGAGATAACTAACCCAACGATTGCTACTGGCAAGTTCATTGCCCCTAAAACGATCAGTGAAGCAAATGTTGCACCACCGCCGACTCCGGCTACACCAAAAGAACTGATTGTTACAATCGCCACAAGCATCAAAATAAATTCCAGACTAAAGACATTCACTCCAGCCGCTGGTGCCACGATCGTTGCCAACATAGCTGGATAAACGCCAGCACAGCCGTTTTGTCCAATAGACAAACCAAAACTTGCTGAGAAGTTAGCTGTCGCATCGTCTACTCCTAAAGCTTTTGTCTGAGTCTCGATGTTCAATGGCAAGGCTCCGGCACTTGAACGTGAAGTAAACGCAAAGCTCAATACTGGAAAAGCTTTTTTGAAATAGTTGATTGGATTGACTTTGGCACCAATCAAAATCAGTGAGTGGACAATCAAAACAGCAAGCAATGCTACGTAAGATGCAACGACAAATTTACCTAAATTGACGATAGCTGCAAAATCACTTGTTGCCAAAACGTTTGTCATCAAAGCAAATACCCCATATGGTGTCAAACGCAGAACAAGCGTCACGATTCGCATAATGATTTTATACAGACTGTCGACTAAATCTGAAAAGAATGCTGCTTCTTTTGGCGCTTTTCTTTTCACACCTAGATAAGCGATACCGACAAAGGCTGCAAAAATAACGACTCCAATCGTACTAGTTGCACGGCTACCTGCTAAATCAGCAAATACGTTTTTAGGGATAAAGGATAAAATCTGCTGCGGAATCGATAAGTTTTCAACCGTTTCCTGACGTGTCGCCAATTCAGAGATTCGTGCTGTTTCTGCTGCTCCTTGTGTGAATTTAGCTCCTTGAAGACCGAACAGCATCGTTGAACCGATTCCGATCAATGCTGCAATAGCTGTTGTACCAAGTAAAGAAGTCAGTACAGTTGCACTGATTTTCCCCAGCTTTTCAGAAACTTTCATTTTTGTGAATGCACCAATGATCGAAATGAACACTAGAGGCATAACTAGCATTTGCAAGAATGATACATACCCTTGTCCTACGATCCCGATCCATTCCATTGATTGAGTAACGACTTTGTCTTCTACACCAAAGATCAATTGAAGCAGACCGCCAAAGACGATACCAACTCCTAATGCTGTAAAGACGCGTGTTGAAAATTTTGTATGGCGCTTTTGCATACGATAGAACACATATAATAATGCCGCAAAAACTAGAACCACTAAAACTGTGATGAGTGTTGTCATTTTTCTCCTCCTCTTTTATTAATGACAAGTCCATCGAAGGAAGTAAAGGTTCCCGAGAATGATTCTTCAACCATCCTCCTGAAAAATTTTTTTCAGTGACTTTTACATTTTAGACGATTTTTATCGAAATGACATTCTTTTTGCTTACAATTAGTAATAAAAAAACATTCCTGTGATAGATTAAAACTATCACAGGAATGTTTTTACTGTCTATTCTTGTTTTTCTGATTGAAAATTCAATTTTACCCCAGGCTGATCCAAGGCGATCTCTGTCACCTCATAAGACATCC
This sequence comes from Enterococcus sp. NBRC 3427, assembly GCF_007996925.1. Taxonomy (NCBI): domain Bacteria; kingdom Bacillati; phylum Bacillota; class Bacilli; order Lactobacillales; family Enterococcaceae; genus Enterococcus; species Enterococcus sp. NBRC 3427. Next base: position 9,478 of record NZ_BJLL01000019.1, read on the forward strand.
GGCGTACGATATCGAATAACGGTGCTACTAGCTCGTCCACTTCTTCTTGTGTGACATCATTTTGACCTTCAATTTTCCGATTGAGGATATGATTGATCTGACTCACACTTCCAGATAAAACATATGTATCAAACACTAAACGGAACTCTAAGCGTGCTCCTACGATGCTATGTTCTTTCGGATAGTTTTCGATCGTTTCTTTCAAAGGCGAGAAGCCCACTTTCAAATCTGTTTCTACTTCTTGGTTCGGTAATCTCATATCATAATGAAATGCTTCTACTACTTCTTTTTGTCTTCTGATTTCCATATAATTTTATCACTCCTTTATAAAAATTATAACATATCTCCTTTGTAAGGGGATACTATTTTTTTACGTTACTCCGCAAGGATAGAATTTCATTTAAATTTCCTACAACATGATCTGCAAGAATCTCCCCCAGAAAATGATCGATATCGTAAAGACAAGTAACGACTCCTGCGTTTTTCCCTGCTTCGATATCTAAACGGCGATCGCCGATCATCATCGTGTCTGTTCTTTCTAAATGAAAAGTATCAATCAAATACTTTAAAGATGCTGGATCTGGTTTACGAGGAAAATCCTGATCAATCCCTACTACTTCCTCAATCAGATGGGCTAATTGATACTCTTTCAGCAGTTCCCATGTCGATTCTGTCAAACGGTGGGTCAAGATGAAGTGACGTCCTCCATTGGTTTTTAGCCTTTCAAGTACTTGTTTCGTTTCTGGAAATGGACGGGAAGCTTCCTTGCTTTTTTTCTCATACCGATGAAACAATTCATTAAACTCATTGGCGTCCAAATTTGATTCATTGATCAAATAACTGGTGGAATATTTTTTCATTTTGAAGTAGATCTCTTTTTTGTCCATATTGATACCAAAATATTTTAGAGCTTGCTGAGCACCATCTACCATTGCGGGATACGTATCAAACAATGTACCATCAAAGTCCCATATATAATTTCTCATGTTCTTTTTGTTCCATTCCTTTGCTACTTTTTTCTATCTTTCATTATAGATAAATACGTTGATTAAAGTATTGTTTTCTCTAGAATCGTCAAATCGTCTGCTAATGTATATTGGATTGGTTGTGCATTCGGGATATCAATTGTATCCATTTGATCCTCAGGAACATTTTCTAAATATTTTGTCAGTGCTCGGATGCTATTCCCATGACCCACAACTAGTAAATCTTTCCGATCTTTTAGTTTTGGTGCTAGTTGATCTTGCCACAAAGGAATGATCCGATTCACTGTCATTTCTAGACTTTCTCCGTACGGAATCAAATGTGGATCCAAATGATCATATCTGCGGTCAAATCGGTTTTCTGCGGTTAACGGCGGAACTTCTGTATATCCTCTGCGCCATTTCTTTACTTGATCTTTTCCGTATATTTCTTTCATCTGATCCTTGTTTTTACCAACAAGATCCCCATAGTGCCGTTCATTCAGACGCCATGTTTTTACTATGGGAAGCCACAACTGCCCCATTTCTTCTAGTGCGACTTGACCGGTAAGAATCGCGCGTTTTAAAACAGAGGTGTAAACCGCATCGAATTGAAGACCGGCTTCATACATTTTTTGACCGGCTACTGCTGCTTGTTCTTTTCCTTTTTCTGTTAAGGCGACATCTAGCCACCCTGTCCAGTAATTTTCAAAATTTGCTTCGCTTTCGCCATGACGCAATAATACTAATTTCATTTTTTTCTCCCTTAAACATTCGTTTCGAATTTTATGCCACATGTTTTGCATGTCACGCGTATTCGTCCTTTTCCTCTAGGCGCACGCTGCTTTTGATGACAATTCGGGCACTCAAAAAAAGTATAGCTTTTTCGTTCCGTTTTAGCTTGCTTTTTGTTTCTCATCTGATGATATTTTTCTTTGCCTTTATCAAAATATTCCAAATAACGTTGATTTTCATTTAGTCTAGGATAGATTTTTTTTGATAGAAAACGAAATAGCATCCATCCGAAAAAAACGATGAACAACAATTGCCCGATCCTAAATGGCAACCACCGACTTAGTAAACTAAAAAAAAGTGCGATAATCAATAAAACACGATTCAATTGATCAAATTTTGCATATCTTCCCTGCATAAGTTTTTGATAGTTCTGCTGAAACCGTATCAGTCTTTCTAACCATGTTTGCATCCTGTTATCTCCTCCATCATCTATCATTCATTATGACAAAAAAATCAAAAAAGAAAAAGCCTTAATTGGCCTTTTCCATTGCGACTTGATGAAGGACATTCCGATTTCTGGTAAAGTCGATCACAATCACTTTCTTTTTATCTTCTCTGTTGACTACACGGAATGTGTCCGTCAATGGCAAAAACAGCTTCTTAGATGGTAGCTGTTGCATACGTATAAAACGATGGATCATCGTAATTAATTGAGGGAATTGAATGGACGTATGAAGCAGATTTGGATATTTTTTCAACAGTTGAGTCGTTTTAAGCAAATTCCTTTTTTTACTGATTACTTTTAAAAAGCTTTTTAGAATCTTTTGCTGACGTCTAAAAATAGAAAAAGAATTTTCATCATCTATTTGATAACGCATTTGTTTCTGTAGTTCTGCTGCAGTCAAATGAATCTTCCCATCATTCGTATCGATCATCAAACCTTCTGGGAATAGCTCAACGACTGCTCGATCCCAAGATTCAAGAGAAAGCTCGATATAATCTTTTACCGGTAATTCCAATTCTGCCTCAAAAAAGTGCAAAACAGCCGATAGCCCTTCTGCTTGATAAATTTCTCCTAATGTTAGTCCCTCTAGATGGAACTCTGGTGAAAAATGCAGCAATGTTTTATTTTCCTGCAATTGAACATATAGAAATGTAGACCGCTCAATCAGAGTATCTTTTAAAACAACTAAAAAATTCATTTTTCTCCCCCTTTTTTCATCATTTTTAAAATAGCATATTTTGAAAAGAAAGTCTGATGCTTAGAGAAGAATTTCATAAAAATTTACTATTTCATAAGTATTCACGAAAAAAACCTAAACAAAAAAGCGGAAATAATGCTCATCCGCCTTCTTGTTTAGGTTTATTTCTTCTTCAAATGCTTGTCTATGATTCAGGATTTTCTCTATCGTTAGTTTCATCCAAAAGTTCCTGCATCCCGATAATTTCCCGATACTGATGAATCTTAGTGATACCAATTACTTTATCTACATCAATACTAAAACAAATCCCGTTACCTGGAACATCGATGTTGATGCCTTGACCAATCGCATCCATCACTTGATTCGTCAAACTATCTGGTACTAATGTCAAAACAACATCTTTTTCTGGCGAGATGTCCAAACCTAAAAATTTCCCTGAATCATGTACACCAGAACCACGACCATGCAAGATTGTTCCGCCTGCTGCACCTGCTTCTTTTGAAAAGTCGATGACATCTTCACCTGTTCCTCCGTCCACGATTGTCACAATCATGTGAAGATTCAATGCTACAAGATCTTTCATTTGCTTTCCCCCAATTTTTGCAATCTTTCTTTTTCGATTCTGTCTTTTTCATCTTTTCGTTTATAAATATATCCTAGTACTAAAGTGGATAATATTGGTGTCAATGCAATCATTGCAACCACACCAAACCCATCAATGATCGGATCTCTTCCCTCAATTTGTGCAGCGATCGCCACGCTCATTGATAAAATAAATGTCGAACACATCGGACCCGTTGCTACTCCACCGTTGTCAAAAGCCATTGCTAAAAAGATCTTGTCCACTTTTCGTCCTAAAATAAATGCTAGCCCATATCCTGGGATCAAGAAATAATAAAGAGAGAATCCGACGAGCAAACGCCACATAGACAACCCTACTGCTGCGCCAATCCCAATCGAAATCACCATCAGCATGATTTTCGACCGGATCCTTCCTTCACTCAATTCTTCAACCTGTTTGACCATTACATGAATCGCCGGCTCAGCAAACCCTACTAGGAACCCCATCAAAAAGCCAAGGGGAACCAATATATAATTATAGGGCAATCCAGCGATCGTACTACCTAAATGCTGTCCTACCGGAACGTAAGCCATATTGACTCCGTGCAGGAAAAGGATCAACCCAATAGTCGTTATCAAGAAGCCTTTCATAATGTCAAAGAAACGCTTCTTGCGCATACGAAAACTAATGATATTCATCAAAACAAATAGAATCACGATAGGTGCCACTGCTAAAATAACTTCCATAGTAACGATCTCGATACCATCTATCACTTGCTGCCAGAAACTCATTGGAAGATCACCCCCAAAATCATTACGGCAAGAATTGGCCCTAATGAAGCAATACCAACCATTCCAAAGCTGTCATTTTCATTTTTCTTTTGTTTGATCATACTAGTCATCCCGCCGGCAAGGGCCAAGATAAATGGAACAGTTACTGGACCAGTAGTTACTCCCCCCGAATCAAAAGCAATCGGCATGAATTCGGAACTGGTGAAAAACGAGGCGATCAAAACGCCTATGTAGCCTATAGCCATCAATTGATAATAGGATAGCTTGAATACGACCCGAAGCAGCGCAAAGGCTAGAAATACTCCAGTGCCGACGCTGACGATTCCAATCAGCAACACTCTGCCAATCTCTCCGTCAGATATATCATATACTTGTTGTCCCAAAACTTGCACGGAAGGTTCAGCAATCGTGATCACGATCCCGATAGCAAACCCCAAACTGACCAAAACAGCCAAACTTTTCTTTTTGATCATATATTTCCCTACTAGATCTCCGACTTCCATCATGGAATAGTCTGCCCCAAACAAAAAGAGCGTCATTCCGATCATCATGATAGCCGCACCTACCAAGAATGAAGCGAGGTCTTCTCCTTCTAACGGCGCAAAAACAAACGTTAAAATGACAATCAGGACGGTCATCGGCAATATGGCAGCAATCACTTCTTTAAAATTTTTTAGCATGTATCCTCCTCCTTTACTCTTTAAGTTTACCTTAAAATGAAAGAGTTTTCGAGCATAAACTTAAAACGTTATCATTTAATTTTTCTCAACATAAAATAACACACGTCCCAAAAGTGTCTTTTTACTTGGAAAAGATGACTTTGTAGGGACGTACTTATTGTTGTTTTTTATTTTACAGAGCCGATCATTCCTTGAACGAATTGTTTTTGCAAAACAAAAAATACGATGGCAGTTGGTAAAGTAGCGATGACTAATCCAGCCATGATCATTCCATAATCTGGCGTATAGGAAGCACCCATAGCAGATAAAACAAGCGGAACCGTCCGTTTATCAGGTGACTGCAAAGCCACTAAGGGCCATAAATAATTGTTCCAGCTGCTCATGAATGTGATGATTGCTGCCGCTGCATAGGTATTTTTAGCCGTCGGCATATATACTCTAAAAAAAATACTTAGTTCTTTTAGACCGTCTAATCGAGCGGCTTCTACTAGATCTTTTGGAAAGGATTTAACATTTTGCCGGAAGAAGAAGATCAAAAAAGCAGTGCTGACAGATGGTAAGATGACAACTAAGAAACTATTGATTCCCAAAATCGTTCCGTTCAATTGTGAAAACATTCGATACAAAGGAATCATCAATGCCGCAAAAGGAACCATCATCGATAGCAGTAGAATACTGAAAATCAAATCTTTTCGCTTGCTTTGATAAATCTCAAATCCATATCCTGCCATTGACGAAATCAGCAATGCAAACACAGTGGTCACTAGAGCGATCATTGCTGAATTCCAAAGGGAACGAGTAAAATTCAGTTCATTGGAAAACAAATTTTGAAAATTGATGATCAAGTTACTGCCAATCTTTATTTTTCCCGATGTGATATCCACGGGTGTATTCGTCATTCCCAGAATCATCCAGACAAAAGGGAAAATGGAAATAAATGATAGGATGCTTAATGCTGTATACTTTAATGCTGACCCAATTGCCGAACGAAGTCCTAAGGCTTGTTTTTTGACGTTGGGGTGTGCGATCGTTTCTTTTTCTACTATGCTTTTCATCGACTCTCTCCTCCTACTTTCGTTTGGATTATCGACAATATCACAATAAAGGCAACAATAACAAAGGAAACTGCTGCCGCATATCCAAAATTAGGCGTGAATTTATAACTCAAATTATAGATGTATTGAGACAGCGTGGTCGTTGCATTTGCTGGTCCCCCGCCAGTAATATTTTGTACTTCATCAAAAAGCTGCAATGTCCCGATCGTTGAAGTAATGGAAGTAAACAAAATGATCGGTTTTAAATTCGGGATCGTCACTTTGATAAACTGCTGCCATTTAGAAGCACCGTCAATAGATGCTGCTTCATAAATCTCCGAATCAATATTTTGCATGCCTGAAAGGAAAAAAATCATATTGTATCCAGTCCAACGCCAAGTGATCGAAAGAATGATCAAAACTTTCGCCCAAATTGAATGAGTCAGCCAGCCAATCGGAGTGTCAATCATACCAATGCCCAACAACAAGTTGTTTACAAGGTCAGATTGAGAAAATAGACTTTTCATGATCAGAGAATAACTGACCATCGAAGTGATACACGGAAGAAAAATAGCTGTTCGAAACAACCCTTTATATTTCAGCTTTTTATCATTTAAAAGGTTGGAAATAAAAAGTGCTAGAAACAGCATGATTGGTACTTGAACTAGTAAATACAGGAACGTATTGAAAAAAGCTTTTTTAAAAGTTGCGTCTGTCAGCATCCGTTGATAATTACCTAATCCGTTAAATGTCATATTGACAGGGGGACCACTTTGAAAAGACGTGATCAAAGCCAAAACCATCGGAATAAAAACCATGATCGATATCAAAATGACTGGCAAGATTAAAAAAGCATGCCCGTTTTTGAATAAATCTTTCTGCTTCATTCTTTTCCCTCCAATTTCTATCATTGATTATTTAATTGAAAAGACAAGAAAGACAACGTCTGTAAGGCAGCCGCCATCTTTTTTGTCTTTTCTGTTGTTTGATGAAAAAGCGAAGAAATTCACTTTTTTATCACCAATCAATTAGCCAACTGTGCTTCTACTTGTTTTTGTGTATCTGCTAGTACCTTGTCTGTCTCTTCTCCATTGATGATTCGATGAAGAGCTTCGGCTACGACTGCTTCAATTGCATAGGTCTCATGTCCGTAATTCACTTCTGGAATTTCTGATGTCCATTTGGAAAAATTATCAAAGACCTTTTGACCACTGTAAAATTCTGAAGCTTCTTGATAAGCTTCTTGTTCATTTGCACTAAGCATCGCAGACACCAGTCCGATTTCTTTCGCAAGAGTGCCCATCAGTTCTTCATTCGATGCAAACGTTGCTTCGAGGAAATCTTTCGCTGATTCTTCTCCAGCTACTCCTTTGAGCACATACCAGCCAGCACCGCCAAGGTTAGAAGCTTGCGCTTTTTGTAAATTTTCTGGAAGTGCAGGTATTGGCGCAATCTTCCATTTTCCAGATTGGTCTTCTGCTCCTTGGATCGTTGAAGAATACCAGGCGCCAGTTGGGCTAGAAGCTACTGCTCCTGATTGTATCGCAGTTACTCCAGCATTCCAGTCAGAGGTTTGTTCGACTAGGTCTTCTTTCAAAAGAGTGGCAAATAATTCAAGACCATACTTTAAAGATGCATTGTCTTGGATTGTGACCGTCTCCCCATCTTTGGACGTATACCATTCTCCCGCCTGTTGCATCATCATTCTTACTCGGCCAAGATCAGAAGGATTGACTTCAGCGATTTTCTTTCCCGTCTTTTCTTTGACATCTCGCGCTACTTGAATGTACTCGTCCCACTTCAGATTCTCCATATCCTCTTCTGTATATCCTGCTTCAGTCATCAGATCCGTACGATAGAAGTTTGCTGTTACGCCCGAATCGAAAGGAACACCGTATATTTTTTCTCCTACTTTGTTTACTGCAAATTTATATGGTGCAAAATGATCTTCCTTTACAATAGCAGTCAAGTCAGCGAATGCATCTGGATAAGAAGTCAAATAGCCTTGTATCCTATAATCTTCAATCAAGACGATATTGGGCAATCCTTCTGTATTCCCGCTTGCTAAAGCGGTGTTCAGTTTCTGAACGATATCATCCTGAGACATCGTAACAACTTCTATCTCTGTTTCTTCGTTCTCATAAACTTTTTTTGCTTCATTCACTGCTTTGATATTGAATGTCTCATCCCACGCCCAGACAGTGACTTTTTCTTCGTTGTCTGCTGTGCTACTAGCACTTCCGCATCCTGTTAAGAAACCTGATGCTACCGCTAAACAAACAACTCCAGCAATTAACTTTCTGATGTTCATTTTTTATCCGCTCCTTTTCTATCCAATAGTTGTTTACGTTTGCTACATTCATCATATCAAAATTTGAAAACGGTTTCTTTATTATTCAGATACTTCAAAAATTTCTCCTAAAATAATAAAAAAATACAAATCAACTATGACAAAAGGAATAATCTTAGTATCTAGACCAAAGATCGAAAGGGTGAAGGTTTCTTTAAAATAAAAATATCCTTGCATTTTCTCCTAGAAATAAGTATTTTTAAATTACAAGACTATTCTTAAGGCGGGTAAAAAAATGCCAATACGCGTAATTCTTATCGATGATGAACAGACGATTTTAGACGGAATGAAACAGTTGATCAATTGGTCTGAGCACGGGTTTCAATTAATAGGGACTTTTTCCAGCCCGGTGAAAGCGCTTGATTTTTCTTTAGTACATGCAATCGATATCGTGGTCACAGATGTAATGATGCCTGAATTAAATGGGATCGAATTATCCCGGCTATTAAAACAGCAACAACCTGAAACACAGATCCTTATCCTCTCTAGCTATGATGAATTTGATATGGTTAAAGATTCTTTTAAAGAAGGCGTCGCTGATTATCTTTTAAAGCCTCGATTGAGTCCTGATTTTTTTCTAAATTCCTTAACTGCCGTTTCACAAAAAATCAAAAAAAGCCCAATCACCGATCGTTATGAGCAGATCTGCGAGAATCTTTCACAGCAGATTGCTGGACAAACTCGTCCATTGCTTGACCCTCTTCTTTTTGAACACACCTTGTTTTTTCTGTTATATACCGAAAAACGGCCATTCAGTTCAAAACAAGGCTCTAAACAAAAACAGTTGATCATCCATTCGTTGATGGATAGCGACGATTCGTTTACTATTTATCCCTTTTCTACCTTTTCAGAAGAATCCGGCTATGTGATCAATACTGATTCCAAAGATACGCTTAGGAAGTTTGTTCAAAAGTTTCGTCAAGAAATTTTTCCAGATGATTTTTTTGTTGTTTCTGACTCTTTTTCAATTCAAGATATCAATAAAATATTCCAAGAAATCAGAAATTGCACCAAAGGACAACGCTTCTATCATAAGGGAAAGAACCTTGCTTATCAGCATGAACTTCTTCCGTTATTAACCAACCACGAGCAGCAAGCAAGTAGCTATTTAACAAAAATCGTTCATAAAGACTACGCTTTAGCTGTCAAAGAACTTGAGGATTTCTTTACGACAATATTGGAACAGCCTATTGATCCAGCTTATTTGAAACATGAAGCAATCAATCGTTTCTATGCATTACTCAACGCTTTGGCTGACGAGCATGTTGGGAATGAAGAACTTTCTTTGCTCAAGATCGCCCTTCCTTCTTTATTAGCCGATGCTGAGTACTTCGAAGATTTTTCTATTCTTGTCAAAGAAACACTTGAGAAACTCACCCACTTTTCTGCAAATGCAAAAAAAGACAATTTCGATATCTTGACTTTGATCTACGAGTTCGTTCAGGAAAATTATGAGAAAGAAATCAATTTACAACTTCTATCCGAAAAATATCATTTTTCATATAGCTATCTCTCAGCCATCTTTACTGAAAAATTTGGCATCAACTTTTCAAAATATCTAAAAAAAGTCCGTATCAGTAAAGCCAAGCTCTTTTTAACGGAAACACGGCTTACTTTGACGGAAATCTGTGAGAAAGTCGGCTATACCGAACTGGGTTATTTCTCCAGAGTTTTTAAAGAAGAGACAGGAATGACACCTTCTCAATACCGTAAAGGAACTTTTGTAAAATGAGAAAAAAAATCAAAGAGCATGAACTCTTTACCAAACTTCTGTTCATTTTGTTCATCGGTCTTTTTCTGCAAGCCATCGTCATCTCTTTGTTTATTTATCATCGATCAAGGGATGCCTATATCCAGCTGTTCAATCAATCGAATGATGTGGTACTAAAAAAGATCCAATCTTAATTTGAAAGCTTGAATGATGCAATCGAGAATACATTAGCCGCTTTTGATTCCAACCCAGCTGTCGAAAACTATTTTTCCAATGATCCAGCCCAACATATGGAACAGCTTCAGCAACTAAGAACAATCCAAAAAATGAATGACTCTCTTTCAAAAATCCATCCAATGATCGATTACGATGTATTGATCTTTGGAGAAAATGGAAGAACTTTTGTCGGAAATGACATGCTCACTGCCGTATCTGCCGATTCTTTTTTTCAATCTGCGATTGCCCAGAGAGTGAATGAACGCGCTGCTGATACGCAAATGCTTTTTGCACAATACGGATTGACTCTTCGCGATAAGAAAGCACCCAGCGTCTTTTTTGTCAAAAAACTGAAAAACACATTGAATCATATTTACGGATATGCTGTTTTATCGATCTCATCCCAGCAACTAGCGAATCTTTTTCAATCTGTGGTAAATCCCGAGATATCGAAGATCTCCTTCATGAACGAAGAACAGACGGTCATCGCATCAAATGAAGAAAATACAATTGGGAGCCGATCAATGATTTTCAAAAAACTGATAGTAGGTGAAACAGTCATTTCAAATGGACAGCAGTTGACCCGTCTTCCTCTGTACCGCCAGCATTGTACATTACTCAGCCAAGTCGATCTTCATTCTTTGTCTAACCAAATGGGCGTGATTTTCCCCATTATTTTGTATAATATCGTGACACTTGTTTTTGCTGGCTCATTGGTATTTATGTATTTGGATCGACACACAAAATCGATCTACCGCTTGATTGATTCGCTAAAATGGCTAGAGGTAGATGGCTTGAAAGCTACTGTTCCTGTACAAGGAAGCCATGAAGTCCAATTGCTAGGGAATACGATCAATCAATTGCTAAGCAGCGCGCAGCATCATTATGAACAGACGATCCAAGACGAAAAGAAGAAACGTTCGCTTGAAATCCAGACTATGCAAGCTCAGATACAACCCCATTTCATTTATAATACGCTGACTAGCTTGAAATTTTTGATTTGGCAGCAAAAAACAGATGAAGCAGTTCAAGGAATCGACAGTTTCATTACTTTACTAAGAAGTACGATTGGAAAAAAAGAAGAAGTGATTCCAGTCAAGGAAGAAATCAAAAGCGTACAAAGTTACATCGATCTTTTGAGTATGCGATATGGCGAAAGAATCTCGGCTAAAATAATGATTCCTGATGAACTGCAGACATTATCTATGCCGAATATGATTCTTCAACCAATTATCGAAAACGCCTATCTTCATGCTTTTCACAATAAAACGCAAGGATTCATCACGGTGTACGGCAAAACAAAAAATCAGCTTCTTTTATTCGAAGTGATTGATAACGGCGATGGCTTCGATACTGAAAATACCAAACAAAAAAATGATCATTTCTCAGGAATCGGCATCAGCCATGTAGATGAGCGGATACGCCTAATGTATGGAGATGCATATGGCTTAACGATCCAATCAGTGATTGGGACAGGAACGACTGTAACGATTTGTCTCCCGCTTCTTCCTAAAAACCAATCAGAATATCAAAAATAAAGAATAGCCAAGCGCTGATTTTTTTATTTTAAGTTAAATAAATCAATCAGTATTCTTGAATTTCATCTACGCGTCTATTCTACTGTCAATACTGGATAACAGCCCAATATTTGACTTTTTCCTCCGAGCATCTTGATTTCTTGGAGCGCATTCTCTACTAATGCCATTGGGCGGTCCAACAACAAATCGATCACGAAAAAATATTCTCCCAAGCTAGTTTTCAATGGTCGGGATTCAATCTTACTTAAGTTGATCTCCCGCCAGCCAAAAGCTGCCAGCATTTTATGAAGCATCCCTGGCCGATTAGCAGGTAGTGTCAAGATGACACTCATTTTTACTGGAGCTGACTGCTGGCTAGTCATCTTTCGGTCACCGACGATCCAAAAACGTGTCTGGTTCAACTCATTATCTTGGATATTCTCAGCTAAGATCTCTAATCCAACATGCTGTGCTGTTTCTAATGAAGCAATCGCTGCTGCGTCTTCTTTCGGATGTTCTGCTACATACATTGCTGCAGCAGTTGTTGATTCTGTTGCTACTAAAGGAACATTAGGATAATACGTTTCTAAAAACTGTTGTGATTGTGCTAGTGCTTGGGGATGAGAAAGGATTTTTGTAATCTTTGTTGCTGCATTGCCTAAAAGCTGCTGCTTGATAGGAAGAACGATTTCACTTTTAACTTCGACTTCTGGATGTTTGGAGAGAAGATCGATTGTGTGATGAACAGATCCTTCCAATGAATTCTCTACAGGAACGACAGCCAGATCGACCTGTTTGCGAAACAACGCGCGCAAACAAGCAGGGATCGAAGCATACGCAGTCAATTGTTCTGTAGGAAATAGCTGGCAAGCCGCCTGATAAGTGAACGAACTTTCTGGCCCTAGATAGCTGACATTCATATGCTTTTGATCCTTTCTATAATGGTATCGATGATCTTTTCTGGTGTTTCATTGGTCGTGTTGATTCGATGTGTCGCGCTCTCTTCATACCAGGAAAGTCGTTGTGCCAATAAGGCTTTTATTTCTTCTCTTGTTTTTCCAATAGCTAACGGTCGAATAGACGTTTTATCTTGTTGGATACGATCGATTAGACAATCTGCTTCTGCCTCTAAGTAAAGAACAATAGGCTGCGTTTGTAAAAATTGCCGATTGGCAGCACATTGGACGATTCCTCCACCAGTCGCGATAATTTTATCTTCATTTGACAGCTTTCTTAAAACCTTTGACTCCACTTTTCGAAAGCTGTTTTCACCGTAATAGTGAAAATATTCGGCAATCGACAATTGGATATGTTCCTCAATCTTTGTATCTAAATCTACATACTCTTTTTGTAAACGTTGAGCTAACCCTTTACCGATCGTTGTTTTTCCAGCGCCCATGAAACCAATCAGCAAAATGCTAGCCATGAGCTTCTCCTCCTGACACAAGTTCTGCTAAATCGTCGAAAAATGCCGGATAAGAGATTGAAACGGCTTCGGCTCCTTCTAGTTCGCAAGGTCCATCAGCTATCAAAGCAGCTACTTGCAGCATCATACCGATTCGATGATCGCCTCTGCTGGAAACTTTTGCACCATGCAGAGGTGTTGGTCCATGGATGATCAAACCGTCTGCTGTTGCTTTTATCTTTGCCCCCATTTTTTGCAATTCTTCTGCCACCGCATCAATTCTGTTGGTTTCTTTTACTTTTAATTCTTCTGCGTCTTTAATGATCGTGATTCCTTCTGCTTGAGTAGCCACTAAAGCTAGAATGGGCAGTTCATCAATCAGACGCGGAATGATTTCTCCACCAATCGTTGCTTTCTTCAAACGACTCGTCTTGACACTTAAATCAGCCGATTGGTTCTGTTCATTGTGATTCGTCTGGGTAATCGCTGCGCCCATCTCCTCCAGTACATCTAAGATACCGGTTCTTGTTGGATTGACCCCGACATTTTTTAACAACAGTTGGCTTTCCGGAACAAGAAGCCCTGCTGCTAGAAAGAAAGCAGCTGATGAAATATCACCTGGAACAGTTATCTGCTGACCGGTTAATTTTTGCGGTCCTGTCACCATGATTGTTTTATCTTCCACTGTGATCCTTCCACCAAATTGACGAATCATTTCTTCCGTATGGTTACGGGAACGTTCTTTCTCAACGATTACGGATGTACCTTCTGCTTGTAGTGCCGCAAACAGCAAAGCTGATTTGACCTGTGCACTAGCTACAGGCATATTGTATCGGATAGGTGATAAAGAGCGGGTTCCTGTCACAGTGATTGGTAGATACTGATCATTTTCTTTTCCTTGCAAGTCAGCACCCATCTCGCGTAAAGGCTCCATCACTCGCCCCATTGGACGTTTAGACAACGAAGCATCACCGAACAGAGTCGTTGCAAAAGGCTGTCCAGCCAAAATACCCATCAATAAACGACTCGTCGTACCGGAGTTTCCCATGTCGATGGGTTCAGTTGGTGGGACAAAGGAGTGGCTACCGCGACCATGAATCTTGATCACCTCTTCCTCTTCTTCGATTTCGACACCTAATTGTTGGAAGGCATGTAAAGTACTCAGACAATCTTCTGCGCGCAAAAAATTTTGTATAGTCGTCGTTCCCTCAGCAATTGCTCCAAACATGATGCTGCGATGAGAAATCGATTTATCTGCTGGTATCCTAACAGTCCCTCTTAAACCATGTATTTGTTGTAATAATCGCATTTATCCAACCTCCTATTTGATCCAGCAATGATAACTGGTATTAGATATAATGGTTCTTTTTGCTTGTAACAAATCCTGTTGATTTTTGAAACTGATTTGTAGTATCCCTAAAATATCTTCTCGCGTCTCTTGGATCTTCAAATTAATCAAAGAAACTCCCGCTTTTCCAATCAGTCCAGTTACTTCTGCAATCACGCCAGGCTCATCTGGCACATCGATAAATAAATCAAAAAAGGCAGGAATCGCGCCTTGCTTATGGATAGGCAACTGGTCTCGACTTTCTTTTGCCCGATTGAAAAAAGAAAAGATTTCCGATTGGTTCTCAGTCATAATCCATTCTGCTATTTGTGTCATTTCTTGTTGCCAATCTGCCAATCGTTCCAATAATATCTGCTTATTGCTCAACAAAATATCTGTCCACATGACAGGATCCGAGGAAGCAATCCTAGTGATATCTCGAAAGCCTCCTGCTGCCAGTTGTTTGGCTCGCGGATATTCTTGATTGAATTGTTCTGCCTGATTAACTAAACCAGCTGCCAGAATATGTGGAAAATGACTTAGCATTCCTGTTATACGGTCATGTTCTCCTGCTGTAAGAGTCACATATTTTGCTTTGGTTCCGCAAAATAGTTCTTGCAGTTTTTCAACATCTTTTTTCGTCTTTTCCAAAGGTGTAAAGATGTAATAGGCATTTTCAAATAGTTTAGCATCTGCTGCCTGTATACCTGATTTATGAGAACCAGCCATTGGATGGCCACCGACAAACCGAAGATTTTTCTGCTCAGCGGATGTCACGACTTGCTGCTTCGTACTGCTGACATCCGTAATGATGACGTGATCAGACAAGTTGATTCTTTCAAGGACATCAAGATAAGCTAAGGTTGTACGGACGGGAACGGCTAATAAGATAACGTCTGCTTGTTCTGCACCTGTTTCAAAATCATTTGCAACGTAATCAACGATCTGCTGTTCTACTGCTTGCTCACGGGTTTTTGACTGACTATCCCAACCAACTACTATCAGTTCTGGATTGGTCTGACGAATACAAAGTGCCATAGAAGCACCAATCAGTCCAAGCCCCACGATAAAAACATGTTGTGCCATCTTATTTGCCCCCTCTTTAATAATGTTTCAAGTAGTCACGGTACTCCTTCACTGCAGCTTTCAACTCAACAAGCGAATCACTTGGGAATTTTGACAATAGCTCTGTCGCTACTACAGTGGCTACAACATTTTCCGCAACGACGCTAGCTGCAGGAACTGCTGTACTATCCGAACGTTCTACACTTGCTTTGTAAGGTGCTTTTGTATCGATATCAACACTTTGAAGTGGCTTGTACAATGTAGGGATGGGTTTCATGACCCCGCGGATAATAAGTGGTTCGCCATTGGTCATCCCGCCTTCGAAGCCGCCTAGATTATTGCTACGTCGGAAGTAGCCTCGTTCTTCTTCCCATAAGATCTCATCCATCACTTCTGATCCTGGTAATGATCCAGCAGTGAATCCGACCCCAAATTCTACTCCTTTAAAGGCATTGATACTAACCACAGCTTGCGCGATTTTGGCATCTAGCTTCGTGTCCCATTGTACATAGCTTCCTAATCCAGCTGGAACGCCTCCAACGAGCACTTCTACAATTCCTCCGATCGTGTCTCCATTTTTCTTTGTCTGATCGATCAGTTCTTTTATTCTTTGCTCGACTGCTGAATCAACAACCCGTACTTCTGATGCTTCAGAAATTTCTTTGATTTCTTGAATGGAGATATTTTCAGGTATTTCTGCTTGGATTCCACCAAGACAAATCACGTGTCCGGCTACGATGATGTCAAGTTCTTCCAGAATTTTCCTGGCAATTGCGCCGATTGCTACACGCATGGTCGTCTCTCTTGCAGAGGACCGTTCAAGCACATTCCGAAGATCTCGATGATGGTATTTCATACCGCCTACCAAATCCGCGTGTCCTGGACGCGGACGTGCAACTCGCCGCAGTGATTGGTCTTTTTCAGGTACTTCTGCTACAGACATGACAGTTGTCCAATTTTTCCAATCTTTATTTTCTACCACTAAAGTGACAGGTGAACCAATTGTTTTGCCGTGACGGATGCCAGACGTGATACGAACACGGTCTTTTTCGATCTTCATCCTTCCTCCTCTGCCGTAACCAGCTTGTCTGCGAGCGAGTTCGTGATTGATTTCTTCTTCTGATAGAGGTAACCCTGCTGGTAGTCCTTCAATAATCGCTGTTAATTCTGGTCCATGGGATTCTCCCGCAGTCATATAACGCATCTTACAGTCCTCCTAAGTAATCTTTGAATGTCTCTGTGGGAACAGGTACGATTTTTGCTTGCCCAATCTTTTCTAGTAAGATGATATTCAATTGGCTTCCTCTTGCTTTCTTATCATGGGTTATCGCGTGGAATAATCCCTCTGAATGACTTAGATCGTAAGTAATCGGCAGGTGGAATTTTTGGAGTATCCTTTCTAATGCAGCTGTCGATCCAGTTGGAGACAAGCCGATTTTTTCTGCATGAGAAGTGATGGCTACCATTCCAATAGCTACTCCTTCTCCATGACTGACTACCCCATATCCTGCTGTATTTTCAATTGCATGGCCAATTGTATGACCAAAATTTAAAATAAGTCGATTTCCTTGGTCAAAGACATCTTCTTCCACTACTTTTCGCTTGATTTTCAACGTAGCAGTGATGATTGGAACAGCATGTTCCAAAAGATTTTTTTCGTCTTTCAGCTCATTCAGCTGTTGCCAAAGCATTGCATCTGCTATAGCTGCTGATTTGATGATTTCAGCGATCCCTTCTCGTAAACGACGTACCGGCAAAGTCTTTAGAACCTCAGGATCAATCAATACGCCATCTGGCTGGCTAAATGTTCCGACAAGGTTCTTCGCTTTGTTTGTATTGACTGCTGTCTTCCCGCCGATACTAGAATCTACTTGTGCAAGTAGCGTAGTCGGAAGTTGAACGAAATGGATCCCACGCATGAACGTCGAGGCCACGAATGCGGCTAGATCACCCACCATTCCTCCACCAAGTGCAAGTATTCCATCGCTACGGGTAAAATCATTATCTGCCAAAAAATCGTATAACTCAGCTGCTTGTTCCAAAGATTTACTGGTCTCACCCGCCGGTACGATTGAAAGGACTGGTTCAAAATCAGCTTGTCTCAATTGGAACATGATTTTTTCCGCATACAGTGGAGCAACGTTGGTATCAGTGATCACAGCTACTTTTTGAGGCTTCCAAATCGTTTGAAGCCATGATCCAGCCTGTTCTAGTGCACCTTCTTCAATATGAATATCGTATTTCTGGTTATCAACATGTACAGTAAGCATTCGTTTCACTTCTTTCTTTTAAAAAGCTGGCATTAATCGAGTGTTTGAATCTTTTCCATTGCTTCTTTCATGATCGTCACTTCTTTCATCATGCGTGAGTATGTCTTTTCATTCAACGATTGGGGACCGTCTGACCAAGCATTTGCAGGATCAGGATGGATCTCTACGATCATGCCATCTGCTCCGCTTGCCACACCCGCACGGGCCATTGGTGGTACAAGATCCCAAATACCTGTACCATGACTTGGATCAACGATCACAGGGAAATGAGTTAATTTTTTCATCAATGGGACAGCACTTAAATCAAACGTATTACGTGTAGCTGTCTCGTAAGTCCGAATCCCACGTTCGATAAAAATGACAGGAGATTTGTCTTCGACTGCAATGTATTCTGCAGCATTAAGCCATTCATTGATCGTACCAGAAATCCCACGTTTCAATCCAACAGGTTTACCTGTTTTACCGACAGCAGATAGCAGTTTGAAATTTTGCATATTACGTGCGCCAATCTGTAGGATATCGCTGTACTCAGCCACCATGTCGATATGCCCTTCATCCATCACTTCAGTAATCACTTTCATTCCAAATTCATCAGCCGCTTGACGGATGTATTTCAATCCTTCTTCTTCTAAGCCTTGGAAAGCATATGGAGAAGTACGTGGTTTGAAGGCACCACCTCGCAGAATTTTTGCACCCCCGGCTTTGGCCATTCGCGCACATTCTCTGATTTGGTCTAATCCTTCGATAGAACAAGGACCAGCCATCGTCACGAAACTACCGTCACCAATTTTTACTCCGTCTACATCCACGACTGTATTGCCAGGATGGAATTCTCGAGAAGTCAATTTGTATGTGTTTAAAATACGCACAGCATTTTCTACTCCTTCGTAGCGTGTAAATGCTCCTTCTTGTAAACTTCGCGTATCACCTTTTAGTCCAATCACTACTCGTTCTGTTCCTTGATCGATTGAGACTTTGAATCCTTCTTTTTCGATATGATCGACGACTTTTTTTACTTGTTCTTCCGTTGCTTCTTTTTTCATAATTACTATCATTGTTTTTCCCGCTTTCTTTTGTTTACTTATCTATCTTGGCTGATTTTCTTTACTTTTTCAAGGTGGTTTTACATAAATCCCTACTAAACGACCGTGTCCTGTTGTTCTCATTTTCGCTCCTTCTTTCCTACTTATGACTCGGATAATCAACAAAAAAAGATGTCCCTGTAGGAAATTGCCTCTACAGTGAACATCTTCAACGAGCCTTAAAAAGCGCTGCAAAAATATAAAATAGCCACTATAGATGAATTTCTCTACGTGGCTGTAAGTCGTGTTTAAAAATCTTTAGCCATCATAGATACAAACTTGGTTTGTTTGTACCCACGAAGTCATGAATACAAACCTATCTAAAATAGCTAAAGTAATACGTATTCAGTTTTGTAAGTTTTCTAGATTTCATAAAAAATCGCTCCAAACTGATGTAAGAATTGTACCTAGTATAGACATAAAAAAATCGACTGTCAATCATTTTTGTGAAACTTTTTTTAATTTTCTGATAGTTAACTTTGTTTTTCAGAAAAATAACAATTGGTTTTATTGAAGAAAACAGTCATGAACAAAAGACTCTGAGACTCTTTTACTCCCTTGTTCATGACATATAGAATAAAGCAGCTTTGTCTTGTACACTCCGTTTTTCAAATAATAATCTAAAGATCGCTACTGGATAATAAAACTGATTTCATGGTCCTCTTCGCCGCTGATGCGGTAAGGTGACTCAACATCCGCTCCCCAGCTATTGATACCCCCGACTCCTCTTACTTTTGCAAAAATCGTAAGAACCGTTCGTCTTTCTGGCGGTAGTTCTTCTATATGTGTCGCCTGTTCCAGTTCTTCTGCTTTGAATGGTAAAGCGGAAAAAGCAAATGGCGTATCCTGCTGTTCAAATCGCAACGAAAAGTCTTCTTGATCGTTGTCCGTATTATCCAATGTTTGATTTCTTGTTAGTTCTACCCATTTCGTTTCCATATGCATACCGCATTCTTGGGGAACAAGGTATGGAGGGATAGGGAGTCCTTCCACTTTATAAATACCTTCGATACCACCAGCCAGCCGATCCGGATATGTTTCCCCTGATAAACCTTCATACTCAAAGAATTTTGCTTTTGTTGGCATAATGAACCTTATACCCAATGCTGGTAATTCCGGCAACCCTTTTTGTCCATCATAATGCATCTTAACAAGCATTTTACCCTCTCCAGCGATTTGGTAGGAAATTGTCACTTGTGTTTTTGGTACTGTGTTGATTTCCAGTGTAAAAATGATTTCAACCGTTCCAGCGTATTCATTACTTGAATATTGATTATTTACTGGAGCAATCGGCAAATCGATCTTTTTATTGTCCACCAGTACTTCTATTTCTTTGACTTTTGGATACAATCCGGCTCCTAACCACATACCAGATTTAAATCCAAATCCGCTACCTCTGTCATTATCGGTCGTTGCCCGCCAAAAAACTGGAAGTGTTTCCCGGTATAGCCATTCTTTTCCGTTTTTATTGAGTGATTCCAGTCCGCCTCTTGTATAAGAAAAAATATAATGCGTATTTCCCGATTTGACACCTAATGTACAGTCGCCGAAGACGATTGCAACTTTTTCCGTCTCCATATGACTTTTATTTACTGTATTTTTCATAATAATATCTTACCTCCTGCATGGCGGGTTTTTCTTGTCCATCTGCAAAAACGATTCCATTCCCTGAGAATTCATAGTCACTTGGTTTATCGTCAAAGTCACCGCCATAGCGCATCACTTCTCGACCAGTGATTGGATCAGTCACTTGGATCGCCTGATCTTTAAAATCCCATATATAGCCCCCTTGGTACATTTCATAACGATCAAGCAACGTCATGTAAGAATCCATTCCACCTAACGAATTCCCCATGTCATGCATGTATTCACATAAGATGAACGGTTTTTCCGCTTTATTTTCAAGGTAGTCAACGATCTCTTCTGGTGGCGCATACATGCAGCTTTTTACATCTGAAATCGAATCTTCGAATGCTGGATTTGGAAAATTCCCTTCATAATGGACGAGTCGATCCGGGTCTACTTTTTTGAAGTAATCGTTCATTTGTCGAATGTTTTCTTCCGCATAGGATTCATTTCCAAGAGACCAAAAAAGAATGCTTGGATGGTTTTTTAATGTTTCGAAATTCGTTTTTGCCCGATCAAGAACAGCGGCTTGCCACTGAGGTACTGCACCTGGCACGTTGTAAGAAGGCTCAAATGCACCCATTTTTTGCCATGAGCCGTGGGATTCGAGGTTCGTTTCCGCCATCACATGGATGCCTGCTTGGTCGCATAAATAATACCAAGTGATCTGGTTGGGGTAATGAGATGTCCGTACGCCGTTGATCTTTGCATTTTTTATGATAGCCAAATCTTTTTCCATATCTTCTATAGTGATGGCGCGTCCTTTTTTTGGATGCCACTCATGTCGATTTACCCCGTTGATGATCATCCGTTTTCCATTGAAGTAGATGATTTTATCTTTGATTTCGATTTTACGAAAACCGAAGGAATAGTCAATATATTCTGTTACTCTTTTTTCTTCGTCTATCGTCTCCAATTCAAGCTTATATAAATTGGGCTGAAAATGCCCCCACAGTGCCACGTTTTCAAATCCATCTATCCGAATCGTCATTTGCTCTTTTAACGGATATTGCTGTTGATAGATTTCCTTCCCCTCAGGATCTAGTATCGCTACATTCAGCTGACTGTTTTGGGCTACTTGCTCAAAAGACAAATCTACTTCAAGTTTTCCATTTTGACATTTGTCATCTAAGCGAGATTTGATCCAAAGATCTTCTAAATGGTTTTGTCCTCGAGCAACTAAGAAGACATCTCTAAAGATCCCAAAAAATCGGAAAAAGTCCTGATCTTCCAAGAATGCAGCTGTACTTCTTTTGTAAACCTCCACAGCTAGAATATTTTCTTCTTCCAAATAAGGTGTTAAATCAAATTCAGACGGAGTGAACGAATCTTCGGCATACCCGATAAAATGACCATTCAACCAAAGGAACATTGCTTGTTCTACACCAGCAAAATGAATCGAGATTTGTTTTCCCTTTAGACCTTCTTCTAATCGAAAAGTCGTCAAATACGAACCCACTGGATTGTCTTTAGCAGTTGAAAATATCCCTTCCGCCTCTTTCTCAGGGCTTGTCGTGAAAGGGGGACGGCGAAATACATGTCCCTCCCACGGATACATCGTATTGATGTAATGGATCTTGTCATAATTTGCTAATTCAATATGACTAGGAACAGTGATTTCATCAAAAGAACAGGCATCAAAATCTTTTTTATAAAATGTTTTTGGACGTACCGAAGGATTTGGCGAATAATAAAAACGCCATGTTCCATTTAAAGACTGTTTAAGGGAGGATGTGGTTTCTACTTCTTCCCTTGTTGCATAGCAAACATGATCGCTATGTGCATTTGATTGGTTCACTCTAAAAACTTGTGGATCATCTAACCATTTTATATTTGCTTTCATACTTTTTTCCTTCTCTCTCATAACTTTTTGAAATGAAGCAACTCTGTTTGGAAATCACCTTGAAAATCAGGGAAGTACAGTCCGACTGTCATCAATTCGGCCCCCGAAAATATCCGCTTCGAGGTCTGTTCCTGATAAAGTGCCTCATCATCTAACCCCATCAGATATACTTCATGGAACACTGGTTGCGCTGAAGCTAGTATCCTCCCTAAAAACACAATAGCTTCATCTTGTTTAGGAGACACAAACATCCATGCGGCAATATTTTCTTCAAAAGGACTCGCCAAACGATAATAATGGCCGTACTGAATCACCGGACGAATCGTTTGATAGGATATAATTTGGTCTTTGACTTGCTTTTTTTCTTTAGGAGACAGCTTTGTCAAATCCAGTTCATAACCAAAAACAGCGCTCATAGCTGTTTCTCCTCTTGTTTTCAACGAAGTAGATCTGCCAGTCTGATGATTTGGTACAGCTGATACATGAGCCGTGATGGACGAAATCGGATAAGCAAGACTTGTTCCATATTGGATTTTCATACGCTCCACTGCATCCGTGTTATCACTTGTCCATGACTGCGGCATATAATAAATAAAACCAGCATCAAACCGCCCACCTCCACCAGAACAGCCTTCCCATAAGATTTCCGGATAATCAGCTGTCAAATGTTCGAGTAGTTCATAAAGCCCGAGCATATAACGATGCGCTACTTCTCCTTGTCTCTGTGGGTCAAGGGTAATCGAATAGACATCTGAAAGCGAACGGTTCATATCCCATTTGATGTAGTCAAGAGGAATCGTGTCTAAAATCTTTCTCATTTGTTTCTCAACCGTCTGCCGAACATCTAACCTTGTAAAATCCAGTACATGTTGTGATCTGGAAGCAGAAGGCATTCTACCTGGCTCCTGCATAAGAAAATCAGGATGTGTTCGATACAGTTCAGAATCAATGGAGATCATTTCTGGTTCAAACCATAAACCAAATTTCAATCCTTTGCTATGAGCATAATCTGCTATTTCACGTAATCCATTTGTCAACTTGCCTTCATACTCGAACCAGTCTCCTAATGAAGAATTGTCCGCATCTCTTTTTCCAAACCAGCCATCATCTAATACGAACATTTCGATGCCTAGCTCCTTTGCTTCATCAATGATCGCCTTGATTTTTTCACTATTGAAGTCAAAGTAAGTGGCTTCCCAGTTATTGACAAGAATCGGCCGTTCAGCAAATTGATGACGACCTCTTGCGATTCTTTCACGTAGCAACTCATGGTGGATCTGACTCATTTTGTTCAATCCCTGACTTGAGTAAGAAAGGATCATTTCAGGTGTTTGAAAAGACTGATTTGCATTCAATTCCCACGAAAAACGATGGCTGTTGATCCCACCGACGACTCTCAATTGATTGATCTGATCTTTTTCAAGTTCGAAAGAATGGTTGCCGGAATAAACAAATTGAAGTCCGATCGCTTCTCCAGTGTTTTCTGTCGTATGATGATGAACTAAAGCAATAAAGTTATTCATATGGTGACTGCTCGTTCCTCGACGGCTTTCAAATACTTTTGTTCCAGATAAAAGAGATTGCCGTGAGATCTGTCTTTCATTGACATGTGCTCCTGGCAAAGCAATGACTTCATCAAATCGCCTAGTATGGGCAAAGTCTAGCTGGAAACTAGCTGCTTTTTCTAGTTTGATTGTTTCTCCGGTTTCATTTCTTATCTTTACAGATCGTGTGATCACTGCTCTATCACTAAATATGGTATAGAACAAATCGAAATAAATCGCTGTTTCTCTATCCTTGAGTGAAATCACCAACGTTTGTGCCTCTGACTTGTCTAGCACATAAGTTTGAGGCAAGCCTTCGATGTCTGGCTTCCCATCTGTAATATAATGGCTGTCATATCTCAGATCCAGTAAGTCTGACCCATTCTTGCGCTGAATGATCGATGCGGGCGTTCGAAAGTCCATGCTGCCATGAGAAGAGTATTCTTGCGGTAGTGTATCTTTCGACAGAGACCGGTCAGGATTTAAGGGAACATTTCCTGAAAATCCACGATCTCTTCGGGGATAATTTTTATTGTCTTTGTACTGCTTGACTGGTTTGCCAAAATAAATATGCGCCAATACATTGCTCTCTTCTATCTTTATCAGATAAGAAAGAAATGTATTTCGTAAATGGAAGACTCGGCTCTTTTCATCAAATAAGATGAAATTTTTTTCTGTTTTTCTATGCGTAATATCCATCATTTCACTCCCATCAAAACGGAAACCGTTTACTTTTTTTATAATTCCTGTATACTGTTTACTAAACAATTTTGTCAATAGAAATTTTTTATTTTTTTGAGGAGTGTGTAAAAATGGTTGGAATTAGAGATGTCGCACGAAAGGCAAATGTCTCCCCTGCTACAGTTTCCCGCGTGTTGAATAACGATCAGACGATCCATGTGGCTCAGGCTACTCGGCAACGGATAATAGAGGCAGCTGCTGCGTTGGATTATGATATCAGTACTCGTAAATATATCAAAAAGAGAATGCCTTCGATTGGTGTGATCTCTACGATCGGCAAAGCTAGCGAAGAACAGGATATCTATTACAAACATTTGCGAGTAGGGATGGAAGAAGAGGCTCGACGTCTGCATTTAGGGATGAATCGAATCTATAATCTATCTGATAATCCTAAACAATGGGAAGATCTAGATCAGTTAGGTGCGGTGATCGTTGTTGGGACTGTTACGAAAGAATCGATTACCGCCTTGTTAAAACAAAACATGCAAATAGTCGTCGTGGATAACCCTGACATCCAGCAAGAGGTCGATATGGTGTATGCAGATCTTGAACGGATGACTAAAACCGTACTGGAATTGTTCTTAGAAAATGGCCATAGAAGAATAGCCTATATCGGGGGATATAAAGTCGATATGGATGAATTCGGTGGGAAGCAGATTTCTATAAACGAAAAGAGGATGCGTGCCTATCAGCATTTTATGATCGATCATCACTTAGAAAAATATATGTCTTATCGTCTAGGTGGCTGGACTGAAAAACAAGGTGAGGTACTTGCGACTGATCTATTAGAAAATGAATCCCCTCTTCCTACTGCCATTCTTGTCGGGAGCGATCCAATGGCAATCGGTGTCTATCGGGCATTGAAACAAAAAAATATCCAAATTGGAGAAGAGATTGTTGTAGCAAGCTTTGATAATATCGAGACAATCGCAAACCTCTCCCCTGGCTTGACCAGTGTTCAAATCAATGCGAAATCAATTGGGCAAGCAGCTGTTCGAATGGCATTAGAGCGAATTGACGGTATACGGGACGAACCAATCATTTTGACTTATCCTGCGCGATTGATTGTTCGGGAAAGTTTTATCCCAAGAACAAAAAGGTATTGAAAGAGAGGTTGTGAAAAGCCGCTTCGTTTCTTCATACTCAAAACTAAACGGCTTTTTCACAACCTCTTACTTATACTTATTCACAAAATCCAATGTCTGCTGGTAACAATTTTGCGATTCTTTTAGCGTGTAATCAAATTGGTATTCATGGGTAATCTCTTTTTTTGTATCTGTATAAAACAAGGATTGCACGGGTACCTTTAATTCTGTCAACCGATTTTCTAATGCTTGACCTTGCTCCTGGAATGAGTATGCATTTCCGTCAGTTATATACGTTGGCGGAAATTCCTTAGAAACATGGTCAGCCACACTAGCTTCTTTCAGTTGCTCGCTCGTTTTCCAATCTTTTGTTCCAATCAACGACCATGCAACAGTTTTGACGAAGAACTTCATAAATCGATCATCCGAATGTTGCTGTGCTGTTAGCTTCAAATCAACGGGTCCGCAATAAGAAATGGTTCCTTTCAAACTATCTTTTGGAAGTACCTGTTTGATTTTCATTTGTTTGGCATATGCTTCGTTTGTTTGTAGAGCTGCATATTGCAAAGCGATTTGTGCACCTGCACTATCTCCGCCAAAAAATAGTTGTTCCATGTCTAGCAGTTTGTCGTCTTTTTCTTCAGCTAATAAATCTTTGACCAGCTCATTCACTTGAAGAACTTGATTAGGGTATTCTGAATCAGGCGCTAATTCATAATTCATCGCAACCACTGCGATGTTGGCGTCTGATACTAATTTTGTCGCAAATTCCTTGACACCTGATTTATCTCCGCCGACGAACCCTCCACCATGTACCCAAAACAGAACAGGCACAGGTCCCTTGCTGTTTTTTGGATAGTAGATATCATACGTATTCTCTTTATAGTTGGACTCATACGTCAAATCTGTTTTTTTCGCCACGTTTTTTTCTGCTTGATTGAACGTTTTCTGATCGGTGATTTGAACAGTATTTGAAAACATATGGTTGATCAAGAATGCTCCAGGTCTGGGGGAAAGCTGGAAGGCAAGAAAGATTGCAAACACGATCCCGAGAATGATCCCGAAGAACCATCCGATAAATTTAAGAATTTTCTTTTTCATAAGTCTCCCTCAGTAATTAATATTAAGCATTCTGATTATACCATAGTGTTCTTTCCTAGCAAGCTCTCCTGCATGATTTAATTGTTCCCCCAAACTTCTTCTGCAATGCTTTTGACAAAAGCAATCTTTTCCCATTGTTCTTCTTCAGACAAAATATTTCCTTCTTCTGTTGAAGCAAATCCGCATTGAGGACTTAAGCACAAACGATCCAAAGGCAGATATCGTGTCGCTTCGTAGATCCGGTCAATCACTTGCTGGCGCTCTTCCAGTTCACCACTTTTCGTTGTGATCAAGCCTAATACAACTAATTTATCTTCGGAAACTTTCGCTAAAGGTGCAAAACTCCCAGCACGTTCACTATCGTATTCTAAATAATAGGCACGGACATTCTCTTGACTAAATAATGGATCTGCTACGTCGTCATAGCCCCCCGATGCTGCCCAAGTAGAATGATAATTCCCGCGACAGACATGTGTATTGAGCATTAAATCATCTGGCTGGTCAGCTAAGACTGCATTATTGATCGTTAAATAAAGATTTGCTAGCTCCCGACGAACTTCTTTTTCATCTTCTCCCTCATCCACCGCAAACCCTTTAGGAAGTGGTGCAACTAATACTCCCCATGTACAATCATCTAGCTGGATCGTCCGCGCACCTGCTTCATATAAGTCGTCGATCACTTGACGATAAGCTGCAATGATATCTTTAATTAATGTTTGATTGTCTTCATAGACTTTTCGAACATGGGGTAATATATCCGGACGAAGTAGTTCCACTAAAATTTGAGCTGGAGCAGGAATTGTCTGTTTCACTTCGATGCCTTGACTTGTATGAGCCTGAGTGAATTTAAAATGTTCGACGAAAGGATGGTTCGTACCAGAAATTTTCCCCGTCACAATCACTGTACCAGGACGTGTCTCTTCTCCATGAAAGAAATAACCATGTTCAGGCACATAAAATTCCACGCCATTCAACCCATAAAAGAAGTCCAAGTGCCACCAGCTGCGACGGAACTCTCCATCAGTAACAGCTTTCAAACCAGCTCCTTCTTGTTTTTTTATCAATTCGATGATCGTTTCATCTTCAACTTTTCGAAGTTCTTCTTGTGTGATTTCCCCATCAGTAAAACGAGTCCTTGCCTCTTTCAGCTTTTCAGGACGTAAAAAGCTCCCGACGATGTCATAGCGAAATGGTGATGTTGTTCGAATTGTCATAAAAAATCTCCTCCAATAATCATGTTTTAACAAAGCGTAAGAAGCTTTTCGAAAAAAGAAAAAAGTACCCGCCTCTTTTGCCGTTGAACGACAAAAGGGACGAATACTTCGTGTTACCACCCTTATTTGCATTATTCTCACAAATAATGCCTCATCGGTACAGATTGTATACCCGGCGAGTTATCGGTCGCTTTACCGTTTAGATTGCGTGAACAATCAAAAAAACTCAGAGCTCATCTTCACTGACCAAACAATCCTTGCTCTCACCTACCAAGGTCTCTGTACTTATTTCCTATCAGCTACTCTTCTCTTCAACGCTTCATTATTTGCTAATTAATATCCCACTTTCGTTTCATTTTGTCAATCTTTTTTTAATAAAAAATCGAGCAGTTTCTCTCTCTTATTTCATTTCCATCCATTCAATCACACTTATCCTAAACACTTCTTTCCTATTTTTTCATTTCCATCCATGCATGATAATATTCAATTCTGATATTGTTTTCGTCCGTATTCGTCAATAGATATTGTCCGATCACTTCTCCTGTTTTCCACCCTTTTTCATGCATTGTTTCTCTGACTTCTAAGATATTATTACGTTCCGCATGGTTCATCTCAGATTTCAACAAAAACCGGCGATAAGTAGTCGTATCTTTTTTCTTCCAAATCACATCTTGGGAAAATAAATGTATCTCACTGGGATCGATAAAAAAGCCGTACATCGTTTGCGAACTGGAAGCTGGCATACTCATCATTCCAAAACTCGAATAGTTCGGTAGAAATTGTTTTATTTCCACAATATCCTCAAATTCCGTTGAGATCATACAGTCAAAAGGGATCTCTTCTATAGGAAATTCTTCCTCGTTTGTATCGATCATCAATTTCAACTGTTTTTTCCGCGCCCTTATCTCTTTCTGTTTTTGTTTCATTATCAATAGCTCTTTATGGATTCTTTTTTCTGTTTCATCAAGTGTCTCATATAACTCCGTCAATGTTTTACCATATAAATTCTTCATCTGCTTGATCGGTATATCTAATTTTCTATAAAAAACGATATCATAAAGCATAAAAATATCATCGATATCAAACAAGCGGTAATCATTCTCTTTCTGTCTGCTTGACCGAATCAGACCCTGTTCATCCCAATAGCGAATCGTTGATTTTGGCAAATCGAACAGTTCCGATACTTGGCCGATCGTGTACATTTTTTTCATTTTTTCTCACCTCTTTTCCAGTTTATTCTTTTTTCTATTGACCTTCAAGCTACTTGAAGGTATAGAATCGAAAAGTATCAGGAAAAAGGAGGAATAATATGACTATCTTAAAAAAATTCTTACAGCAAAACAAAGGACTCGCTTTCCTTACCTTTGTGATGATCTGTTTACAAATCGCCGGTACATTAGGTGTACCAAAATTAGTAGCCAAACTGATCGACACAGGTATAGCAAGTGGCGAAGCCTCTGTTATCAAGAAAATCGGCGTTGAAATGCTACTTGTAGCATTTCTAGGAACGATCGCTGCAGTTGCCTCTAGTTACTTTTCAGCATTGGCATCCGCTCGGTTTGGATTCCAGACACGGGAGAAATATTTCCGTAAATTCCAACAACTGTCAATGAAGGATATCAGCCGTTTCAGTTCTGGATCTCTTTTGACAAGAATGACGAATGATGTTGATAATGTCCAGCAAATGATTGTTTTATTTTGCCAAATGATTTTACCAGCACCAGTTATTTGCTTTTTCACCATCCTCATGATGTTTCGTTATTCTCTATTGCTTACATGGGTTACATTACTCTCTGTTGTTTTTTACGTATGGATCGTTTACCGACTGATGAAACGAGGAACGCCTTTATCTTTGAGTATCCAACCAAAAATGGATCGGATCACCATCACATTGAGAGAATTCTTTACGGGAATCAATATGATCCGTGCCTTTGATAATCAGTCATATGAAGAAAAGCGAACGAATCAGACCTTTGCAGATTATGCTAGTCAAATGATCAAAGTGAACCGAATCTTTGCTTGGGTCACTCCAATTGCTTTTTTACTCATGGGAATCGTTTATGCTTCTATTTTGTGGTTTGGCGGAAATCTTGTGGCAGACGGGACGTTACAGATCGGCGTCGTGACCGCGGTAGTGGAATACTCTATGCTGACACTTGCTTATTTGATGATTGCAGCCATGGTACTGGTCATTATCCCTAAATCATTCGCCTCTTTACGACGGATAGAAGAAATACTCGAAGCAGAGATCGAAATTAAAGAAGAGACGATCCAAACAGCTGCTAAACCATCCTTTGATCAGACAAATGCAGCTGCTTTTGAACATGTCACATTCAAATATACTGAAACTTCTGATCCAGTTCTAGAAGATATTGATTTTACAATACCTAAAGGAAAAACAACGGCGATCGTTGGCGGGACCGGATCTGGAAAAAGCAGTTTAGCAAAACTTCTCTTGAGACTAAGTGATCCTACGGTAGGAAAAGTGACCCTTGGTGGTATTCCTCTTACTCAAATGACGCAGGAACAGATCCGCTCACACATCAGTTATGTCCCTCAAAAAGCCTTCTTATTCAGCGGTACGATCTTAAGCAACTTGCAGATGGGAAATGAACATGCCTTACCAGAAGAATTGGCTAAAGCGATCAAGATCGCCCAATTAGAAGAACTAGTGGACACTCTTCCTGATGGATTAGATAGCTTTGTTGCTCAAGGTGGTTCTAATTATTCTGGCGGACAGAAACAGCGGATATGCATTGCTCGAGCATTGATCAAACCAGCAGAAATCTATGTATTCGATGATAGTTTTTCCGCTTTAGACTATAAAACAGACGCAGCATTAAGGGCAGCACTCCATAAACACATGTCGGAGAAAACTCTCGTGATTGTTGCTCAACGGCTCAGTACGATCCAACAAGCAGATAACATCATTGTTTTAGATGAAGGAAAAATCGTAGGACAAGGTACTCATGAAGAACTATTGTCTAATTGTCAAACATATCAGGAATTTGCCAAATCACAAGGAATATAGAAAGAAGGGATTCGATGGAAAAGAAAAAAACGTTAAACACAGGCGCTTTGATACGTTTTTGGAAAATGATCAAACCTGAACATAAATATTTTTACGGATTGTTTCTATGCAGTTTATTGGGCAACCTATTAGTTGTAGCCATGCCCTTGATCATGGGAATTGGGATTGATGATTTATTGTCGCAAATAAGAAAAACAGGTATTGGACAGCTTTCTTTCAGTGATATCAAACAAGCATTGTTGTTCCCTGTCTTATTGCTGATCGGCTGTTCAGTCCTAAGCAGTGTTGCTTCATTTATCCAAGAACGTACAATGGCAGCATTAAGCGAAAAGATCACATTGAGGGTGCGAAAAGAAATCACAAAAAAATTCAAAACGTTACCGATGTCGTTTTTTGATAATCATCAAGTCGGCGACATCATCAGTCGGACGACTACCGGACTCAATCAGCTTTCTCAAGTGTTATTGACAGGTATCAATCAATTTTTCACTTCTGTCGTAACAATAGCTGCTGCTGGTCTAATGCTGTTTTATATCGAAAGCAAGCTCACTTTGCTCGTCTTATTGCTGATCGTTGGAAGTTCAATTGTTACAACTAAAATTGCGAATAAAAACAAACAGATTTCTGAACAAAACCAATATGAACTAGGTGTCTTGAATAATCGGATGGAAGAAATCTTAGCTGGTAATCTAGTGGTCAAAACATTCAATCAGCAAGCTCATGCAGAAGCTTCCATACATGAAGTAAACAAAAAACAATACAATGCTTTTAAACGTGCTCAATTTATGAACTTTGCCATCTATCCGGCAATCCGTTTCATCAATCAACTCGCCTTCATCATAAGTGCGGTATTCGGTGCTATACTCGTTCTTTCTGGCGGTGTGACGATTGGCTTCTTACAAGCTTACCTTCAGTACATCAATCAGATCTCTGAACCAATTTCCACTGCTTCTTATGTGATCAACTCGATCCAATCCGCAATGGCTGCAATCGAAAGGATCTTTGAGATATTAGATGAAACAGATGAAATTCCGGACTTACCAGAAGCAAAACTTTTGGAAGAACCGAAAGGAAAAATAGCTTTCAAAAATGTACAATTTGGTTACACATCGGATAAAATATTGATGAATCAAGTTGATTTTTCAGTAAAACCAAAACAAACTGTGGCGATCGTTGGACCAACTGGTGCAGGAAAAACGACTTTAGTTAATCTGCTGATGCGTTTTTATGAACTGAATAAAGGAAAGATCGAATTTGACGGCCGCGATATTACTAAGCTTTCGCGTGGAGAACTACGCCGTTCTTTTGGGATGGTCTTACAAAATACCTGGCTGTTTGAAGGAACAGTGGCCGATAATATTGCCTATGGGAAAATGGATGCCACGAGAGAACAAATTATCGAAGCGGCTGAAATCGCGCAATGTGATCACTTTATTCGAACACTGCCAGAGGGATATGATACAATCATCTCTAGCGAAAATGGTACGTTATCTCAAGGACAGCAACAATTATTAACAATTGCACGGGTCATTCTGGCAAATCCCCCTGTCGTTATTTTAGATGAAGCAACTTCTAGTGTAGATACACGAACAGAAGCATTGATCCAACAAGCAATGGAGGCTGTGACAAAAGACAGGACAAGTTTTGTCATTGCCCACCGTTTGTCAACGATTGAAAATGCAGATATGATCCTTGTAATGAAAAACGGCGATATCGTCGAAAAAGGAACGCATTCTGAATTACTCCAAGCACCAACGCTTTATGCTAGCCTTTATAATAGTCAATTTCAGGTAGCATAGCCAAAAGAGCGTGGG
>NZ_BJLL01000020.1:0-38429 GCF_007996925.1 Enterococcus sp. NBRC 3427
CCCATTTTTTTCTCTAATACTCAGGTCAAAACGCTGATTTCACAACCTCTTTTCTTTAATGAAAAATATGGCTCTCATGCGCCGCTTCTTTGAATTTCGTCATTTTTTCTTCGATGAACGGATAGACTGCCGTTCCTACGACTCCAAAGACAACAAACAAACCGACCATGATCCAGATTGCATTCGTAGCATTTGGCCAGTAAATGCCTCCTGCAGATTCCCGCAACAAGTTTACCGCATGCGTAAATGGCAAGAACGGATTGATCATTTGGAAGAATTTTCCTGAGACTTGGATCGGATAGTTCCCGCCTCCACCAGAGATCGACAGTACTAAAATGATGATAGCGATCCCTTTACCGACATTATCGAATAATGCAGCCAAGACGTAAACGATCATCATGAACGCTAAGGCGATCAAGACAGCAAATGACACGCTGTAGACTGGATTTTGGACATCTACTCCTAGTAAGAAAATATTTCCTAATGTAACAATCAAGCTTTGCGCGATTGCCATTGTCAAGAATGTCAGCATACGAGCAACGAATTGTTCTCGTTTCGTAAAATTGTTTCGGTCTTTCTTTCCTAAATAGTATTCTGTCGTAGCAACACTTGAAAGAAGAACAGCGCCGACCCACAGACATAGTGCAGTATAAAATGGGGTGCTAGCTGAACCGTTATTTGCGATTGGATAGAGCGCATTGGTTTGCAGCTCAACAGGTTGTGTAAAGAAGTCACTTTCTTTTGTTGCATCTAGTTTCAATAATTTGATGACTTCGCCTAGATCAACTTCCTGTTCGCCTTTTCGGATCGCATCTGCTGCTTTTTGGATACCAGATTTGATAT
Source organism: Enterococcus sp. NBRC 3427 (assembly GCF_007996925.1). NCBI lineage: Bacteria > Bacillati > Bacillota > Bacilli > Lactobacillales > Enterococcaceae > Enterococcus > Enterococcus sp. NBRC 3427. The sequence goes on from NZ_BJLL01000020.1 coordinate 844, forward strand.
TTGGCCAGTCATTGTTGATCAAGTCCGCAGCAGCATTCACAGCTGTTTCGACTTCTGGCATTTTTTCATTTACTGTTGTCAATGTACCGGTTATTTCATTTTTTAGTGCGGGCCAATCATTTTGGATAAAATCAGCGGCCAACCCTAATTTTTGCTGAAGGATCGGTAATTCATTGTTGTATAGGTCTGCCCCTTCATTGATGCCATTGACGATGGTCTCCATATTGCCATTCAACATTGTATTGGCATCGTGGATTTCTTGTCCAATTGCAGGCATTTCTTTTTGATATTTTTCTAAGATTGCCACTGCATTTGTTACAGTTGCTTTCGTTGAGCTGAGAAGCGAATCAAAGTCGATCTGGTCCGCTTTGCTCAGTGCGCCTTGTGCAGTCCCAATCGTATCGATGACTTGGTCTAGTAGAGAAGTGACGGTAGAGCTGACATTGTTTACATCAATACCATTGATTAAACTATTAACATTAGAAACTGCTTGTTTTATCTCATCAAAGAGATCTTGACTGATACTTCCTGCCTGAACAGCAGTATTTAAGGCGTTTTTTAATACATCCAATAACGTTTTGCCTTGAGTCAATTTGTCAATAATTCCCTGTAATTTATCATTACCGGCGTTATTCTGTAACTCAGTCAAAAACTGAATCAATTTGTCAATCGTAGCTTGTTGCTGTGGAATACCATCAATGATAGTTTGTATTGCTTGTTTTTGCTCATCCGTTAATTCAGTTCCAACCTGGATAGAGTCAATTAACGAACCTGTCGTTGTTGCCACTTGTCCAATTGACTTCAATGTAACATCTACACTGTTTGTGATGCTTGGTATCGCATCTTTCAGCTGAGAGGCCCCTGATTTTGTTTGGTTTGCTAGATCACTTGCCTGGTTTTCTAAATTTTTCACATCTGGCAAGATATCTTGTACTTGTTGGATGATCGTCAAGCCTTGTTTTGCTTCATCGATTCCTTGATTCATTGTCTCTTGGATCGAAGCAAAATCACCGTCGATCTCTGCTAGTTGTTTACCAGCATTTTGGATCTCTGGGATCTTTTCTTGCAAATCAAGGATGATTTTTGCTTGGTCTTTCAACTCAGGCATTTTGTCATTCAATGCAACGACTTTTTCGCCCATCTCATCTACTTTAGGGATGTAATCCACGAATTCATTTGCTTTATTCAGTTTTTCCTTGATGTCAGGTAGCTGGCTTTGTAATTCGAGGACTTGCTTTGTGTAGCCGTCGATCGTGTCTAGATTTTCATCTGTTGATAAAATCATATCTTTGACTTTATTGATACTTACCAGGTTCGTATCGATGTCGTAACCTATTTCATTGAATACTTTCAATAAAGTCGAACTGGCTGTTTTGATAAATTCATTTGTGATTTGCGATTGGATCGAACTTGCTCCTTTATCGGTGATTTTCGGTGCAATCGCATTGATTTTTTCATTTACCGTATATTCGATTTTTGGTTTCTTGATGTCACCACTAGTAAAACTCAGCAGATCTTCTGAGAAATCCTTTGGCAGGTAAATACCTGCGTAATACTTTCCGGAACGGACTCCGTCTTCTAATTGTTCTTTTGAATCAACGAATTGCCATCCTAATTGTTTATTTTTATGAAGCGATTCGATGACTTGCTCCCCAATGGCCACTTCTTTACCTTGAAACTCTGCTGGCTTGTCTGCACTGTAAACAGCAATTGGCAGCTCTCCAGTATTTCCATATGGATCCCATAGTGCTTTAATGTTAAACCACGCATATAGCGAAGGGATGATCATGATCGCAATGATCAAAAGTGTAGCAATCGGGTTTTTGAAAATCCGTTTCCAGTCAAGCAAATATAAACGAAGTGTATTTTTGATTGACTGCATAGTTCTCCCCCTTCTTCTTTTTTCAGCTGAATTACTTTACCATGTATTTCATACTTTTTTCAATCGGCTTTTTTCAAAAAAGTCGAATTTTTGGACATATCACGGCAATTGTCTCATTGTAATCTCTTACATATTGAGAAATAATTAAGGATTACAGCCTTTACTTTATCATGAAATAAAAGGGAAAGATAATTTTATGCCAAAGTTTTTATCTATTATACGTATACGCAAAAAAAGCTAAAACACTTTTTTAGTCTTTGCCCCTACAAAAATGTTTCAGCTTTTTTCATTTTTTATTCCTATATTTCTTACTTTTCGAATGACAAAATGATTTTCCCAGCAGGAGGATGCCCATCAACTTGCTGATGTGCTTGGATGACATGTTCAAGGGAAGCAGACAGATTCATTGAAATAAAAATATGAAAGGCACCTTTTTGATAGGCTTTGATTATGCCAGCAAAGGCTTCTGCATCTTGATATTCCTTTCTTGGAACAAATGATTCATAAAAGCCTTCCTTTTTTTGCCGCAAATCTAGGTCTGGGAGGTCATTTAATGCAACATATCTCCCACCTGGTTTCAGGATCTGGATGCCGGTTTCTCCTTTGATGCTTCCTTTCGTGGCATCAATCACAAGGTCTGCTTGATTAGCAAATTGCATACCTGGGTCTGTTTTATCATAAGCAGCAAATGCTGAAGCTCCTAGTTTCCTTACTTTTTCTTCGTTTTTACTAGAAGCACTGGTTAAGACTCGGATGCCCTTTTCGTGGAGAAGCTGGATCAGACTAGACCCGACCGCACCTGATGCACCTAGAATCATCACTGTATCTGTCGGCTGGATTTCCGTCAAATGATTGATTAGATTGTACGCCGTAATCCCTGGTGTGACCATTCCGGCTGCTTCTTCCCAACTCATTTCATCTGGAATTTTTGCTGCTTTTGCTGATGGCAGTACGACTTCTTCTCCGTAAGTCCCGCCGACTGCATGGACAGCTACTCGATCACCTACATGAACAGTTGTGACATCTGAACCAATCTCTGTCACGATACCAGCGCCATCATTACCTAGTACATAAGGGAATTTCAATGTTCGTATCTCTTTCATCTCTCCTGAACGCAAGGCAACATCATACGGATTCACGCTGAATGCTTTTATTTCTACACGAATATGTCCGGAATCGACTTCTCTGGGATGAGCATCGATTTCTTCAAAAACATCTTGCGCTTCTCCGTAACCGTTAATTGCAAATCTTCGCATGGTTACCATCTCCCTTTTTCTTTAAGTTTACGTTGATGCCTTTATTTTGACAAAAAAAATGTCTTTTCGATTTGGAACATGATCCAAAACAAAATAGTTGTTTTTTTTCGCGTATCGTGTTAAATTATTCATCTAAAAGCGTAAGGATTACGATTTACGCTAATAAAAAAATTGGAGGAATTTGTTGATGGCTAAAAAATCAAAGATTGCCAAAGCAAAAAAACAGCAAGAAACGATTGAACGCTATGCTGCTTTACGTCAGGAATTAAAAGCGCAAAAAGATTATGAAGGCTTGCGTAAACTTCCTTTAGATGCTCGTCCAGAACGGTTGAAAAATCGTGATCTAATCGATGGACGACCTCGCGGATACATGCGTAAATTCGGGATGTCCCGTATAAAATTCCGTGAGTTAGCACATAAAGGTTTGATTCCAGGAGTAAAAAAAGCCAGCTGGTAGTCCAAGTCTGGCTGTAAAGGAGGAGGGCGCATGGACCACTCCTTGGATCATCAAAAAAGATACGTTCGCTTCTTCTAGCAGAAATGCTGGTACTAGAAGCGGACGTATCTTTTTTTACGCACAGTTGGTCCTTTTTTTATATGTAAAGGCTGCATGGTTACTTCGCTATACTTATTTAGTAACAGGAGTCAGTGCCTCAATGCCCACACTAATTTTTAATGCTCGGTCAACTTCTGCCATAATTGGTCGATCCAAATGGCAGACTTTTTCTTTCAATCTTGATTTATCGATCGTTCTGATCTGCTCCAACAGGATAACGGAGTCTCTTTCTATTCCTGTTCCAGTAGCTTTGATCCCAATGTGAGTCGGAAGCTTAGGCTTAGCCATTTTTGCCGTTATAGCCGCAACAATGATCGTCGGGCTGAAATGGTTACCTAGATTATTTTGAATAACCAAAACTGGACGTGTTCCGCCTTGCTCCGATCCCACGACTGGAGAAAGATCAGCAAAATAAATATCTCCTCTTTTTACCATAGGATCCTCCTTATTCTTGATATTCTCTTGGTATCCGCTGTCCTAATCCGCATGCCACTTCATAGTGGATCGTACCTAATTGATCTGCTACATCTTGCATAGTGATTTCTTTGTCTGCATTTTTGCCGATAAGCGTCACTTTTGTTCCGACCGGAAATTCTTGAGGCAATCGGATCATCAGTTGATCCATACATACACGTCCAATCGTTTCACAATAGTTTCCTTCTACCAATAAAGAAAAACCTTGCATCTTTCGTAGCCAGCCATCTGCATAACCGATCGGTATCGTTCCGATCCATTCTGCTTCAGGAGTGATATATGTTTCCCCGTAGCCGATTCCTTCACCTGCTGGGAGTTTTTTGACTTGGATCAATTCAGAAACCAGTTCAAGCGCTGGCTGTAACGGATAAACTTCCGGAAGCGCATGTCCAGATGGGTTCAGTCCGTACATTGCTACTCCATAACGAATCATATTGCCGATTGTTTCATCATGCCATAAAGCTGTTGCACTGTTACTGACATGTACATATCGAGGAAGTTCAGGAAGTTTTTTTAACACTTCCATAAAGCGTTCCTTTTGCAGATTCCAATACGTATCGTCTGCTTGATCTGCTGTAGAAAAATGGGTAAATAATCCTTCCCATTCTAATACACGACTTTCACTGATGAATGCAGCTGCCTCTTTTACTTCTTCAGGTGTATAAAAACCGATACGTCCCATCCCAGTATCTGCTTTTAAATGGATCGAAAGAGGCATCTCCAGCTTACTTTCCTCTAAAATAGCAGCTACTGCCTGCAACCATTCCCGTGTACCTGCAGTTACTGACAAATCATGAGCAACAGCTAAAGCCAGTGCGTCGTAAGGAACCATGTTCAAGATAAGGATGGGCTGAGTAAATCCAGCTTCTCTCAACTCGACTCCTTCATCTAAATTTGAAACACAAAAGCCCGAAGCTCCACCAGCAACTGCTGCTTCAGCTGTCTCAACAGCTCCATGACCGTATCCGTTTGCTTTTACTACTGCAAACAATTCTTTCCCTTGCGGAAGTCTTGCCACTTCATTTGCTACATTTTCAGTTATAGCTTTTTTATGTATCACTGCTTTCGTTGGGCGGTGCCAAGCGACAACCATCATTTTTCCTTCTTTCTAGTCTTCCAAAATAATTTGTGCAAAAGCTGTTTCATTTGTGTGAGTAATACTGACCCATACATTGCCTTCATGAGGTGAACGCGTAACAACGGGCTGACCGTTTTCATTTTTTAAAATCTCGATATCTTGAAAGGTAACTTTCCCGATCCCCGTTCCCCAAGCTTTAGAGAAAGCTTCTTTACAAGCGTAACGCCCGCCTAAAAATTCTACTTGGCGATGAAAAGGCAAGGACTGGAACAGTTTCGTTTCTTCAGAGGTCAAGATTCGTGCAATGAATTTTGGTTTTTCTTCGATCAGCCGAGTGATCCTAGACAATTCGACTGCATCGATCCCAATTCCTTTTATCATATGCTTTTCTCTTTTCAATAAATTTAGAACACTCTCATTCTACCAAATTATAACCATTTTGCCACAAATAAGTCCACAAATAACAAAAATGAAAGTTTCTCTTAAAACAGAGAAACTTTCATTTTAGGTTTAATCGTTATTTGAACGGATCACAAATCCGCGTTTTTTATCATTGTGACGTTTACCGCCATCTTTTTGGCTGTTATTGTTTTTGCTATAACCGCCTTTTGATTTGTTTCCACGATAATTCCCGCCATCACGACGATTACGGTTGTTTCCGCCGCCACGTTTGCCATTTTTGTTGTATCCTTTTTTCTGCATTGGCAATGGACGTTCTGGTGTGATCTTCACTGGTACTGCATCAGCTGGATCTTTTGCTGTCGTTTTCAGCAGTAATGCAACCAAATCTTGTGCAGAATATTCTTCTAATAATTTATCTGCTGTTTGCAGGTATTTATCTAGACCGTTTTCTTCAAGTTTTGTTTCGATTTGTTCAACTGCAGCACCTAATTGACCTTTGAATGCTTCTTTTTCGGTTGGCGGACGTAAAGTCGTCATCCGTTTTTTCGTCAAGTTTTCGATCACATGCAAGTAGTCCATTTCATTTGGTGTAACGAAAGTCACAGACATACCGCCTTTTCCTGCACGGCCTGTACGTCCGATACGGTGAACGTAGCTTTCTGGATCTTGAGGGATATCATAGTTGTACACATGAGTGACACCTGAGATATCTAATCCACGTGCGGCAACGTCTGTCGCTACAAGGATATCTAAGTGACCGCTCTTGAATGAACGCAATACGCTCATCCGTTTTTGTTGAGACAAATCGCCATGGATTCCTTCTGCACGATAACCACGTGCTTCTAATCCGCGTGCCAATTCGTCTACACGGCGTTTTGTACGTCCGAAGACGATTGTTAGTTCTGGTGTTTGAACATCAAACAAGCGAGTCATGATATCGAATTTTTCGTATTCTTTTGCGCGGACATAGTATTGATCGATCAAGTCAGCTGTCATTTCTTTTGCTTTGATCTTCACATGATGTGGACTTTTCATGAATTTAACGCCGATGTTCTTGATGGCTGGCGGCATTGTTGCTGAGAAAAGTAATGTTTGTCTTTGATCAGGAACTTGGGAAATAATTTTTTCGATATCTTCCAAGAAGCCCATATTCAACATTTCATCTGCTTCATCCAAGACTAATGTTTGAACAGTTCCAAGTTTCAACGTGTGGCGGTTGATGTGGTCAAGCATACGTCCTGGTGTACCCACAACGATATGTGGACGATCTTTCAAACCACGGATCTGACGGCCAATATCTGCTCCACCGTAGACGGCTTGCACACGCACTTTTTTGTCGCGCCCTAAACGATATAGCTCTTCTTGTGTTTGGATAGCTAATTCACGTGTTGGTGCGATAACCAGACCTTGTAATTCGTGACGATCTGGATCGATTTTTTCTAACATTGGTAATCCAAATGCAGCTGTTTTCCCTGTACCTGTCTGTGCTTGTCCAATAACGTCTTTTCCAGCTAATGCTAGCGGAATTGTTTCTGCTTGGATAGGTGTTGCTTCTTCAAAACCAGCGCGTTCGACTGATTTCAACAATTCTGGTGATAATTCTAGTTCTTTAAATTTCAAATGAATCCTCCTATATGGTTGTTAACTGAGGATGTAGCTTTTTTGCTACCCCGTCGATTTGTTCGGTCAAAGTGTATTGTTTCTTTTTGACAGTGGCCACGCACGTTTTTACCCATTCTTAGCCCCTGTGGCACCACCGAAAAATCACTTTGCGAAGTTTAGGCATTAGAAAAGCCAAACGGGTCGCGTTCAGCTTTATCATGATTATGACATCTGGTTTCGACAAGTTGCTTCCATGGCAAAACCAGTCCAATTTCTCTTCATCTTTCGGCAATAGGTTATTCTAACATAGCTTTTCATTTTCTGCAAGTTTACAGATTTTTATTTCATTTGCTGAAGCTGTTCTACTACTTCGAATAAGCCCATGCTATTGCTGCCTTTCAGCATAATGCTGTCTGTGGATTCAAGATTTTGTTTGACAGCCTCAATCAATTTATTCTTTTCTTTTTCAAAATAGAACACAGGCAGTTGCGGATATTTTTGATTCAAGTCTTCTTTTAATGCATGCATTTGTTCCCCGTACAAGAAAATCATGGCAAATTTCTCAGGATCGATATGTTCACTCATTTGCGCATGCATGTTTAATGAATCTTTCCCTAATTCCAGCATATCTGCTAACACAGCGATTCTGCGTCCTTTTGTTGGCAGATTTTTAAAAGTATCTAATACCAGTCCCATGGCTGTTGGATTTGCATTGTAGACATCGCTCAAAATAGCTGCACCATTTCCTGCCGTTAGCCATTCAGTTCTGTTTTGAGTGATAGAAACATGAGCGAGCCCTTGGCGTATCTCAGGTATGGACAGTCCAAAGAAGCGCCCGATCGTATACGCAATCAAAGCATTCGTTACATTATAACTTCCAGGCAGCGGGATCGTAAATGTTTCTCCTTCTACTACAAAATCGGTTTGTGCTTTTCCTTCTGCTGTCACTTCCGCATGAACATCGCCATTTCCAATACCGAATGTTGTGACTGTTTGTACTAATGTTGCCGTTAAAGGTGTCAGCAACGGTTCATCTGCGGGCACAACGAGTAATCCGTCTGGTACAAGTCCGTCAGTGATTTCCATTTTGGCTTTAGCGATTCCTTCTCGCGACCCAAGATTTTCTATGTGCGCTTCACCGATCATTGTGATTGCTGCAGCTTTTGGTTGAGCCATAAGTGAAAGTTCCGTGATTTCATTGGCGTGATCCATGCCCATTTCCAAAACGATCTTTTCTGTATCTTGGGGCATGTGCAAAATCGTGTAAGGAAGACCAATATTATTGTTGTAATTTCCTTGCGTCTTATATGTTTTGTATTTTTCAGACAAGACAGACGCGGTTAGATCTTTCGTGGTGGTTTTACCATTGCTTCCTGTAATTGCAACGACTTCTGCGCCTACTTTTTCCAAGTAATAGTTTGCCAATTGCTGCATGGCTTTCAAAGGATCTGCTACAGGAATAACTGGAATATCTTTTGGTGCTTGTTCAACAGGCAAGCTCCAAAATGAAGCAGATGCTCCGTTTGTGATCGCTTGCTGGATAAATTCATGTCCATCTCTCGTACCGGCAAGAGGAACGAATAAACTTCCTTCGGTTATCTTCCGGCTGTCAAATTCGACATTGGTAATCTTTGTCAGTGCAGAGCATTCGCTGCCCACGGCTTGTGCAATTTCTTGTATTGTTAGATTCATTGAGATCTCTCCTAAAAAAGGTTGTGAAAAAAGCGTTTGGCCTAAACGGCGGGTTCGCATGACTCTCACTTCCAAGTAAATTTCTCTATTCGTATTTAGAAGCTAGAATGAACGCGGTTACGCAATCACTCCAGCTTCTTCTTTATTTCTCTTTATTCATTTTTTTCAAAAAAAGATTGACGCTGATGGTATCGATTCATTCCTAATTGAATCAGTTCTTCAATCAAATCACCGTATTTCAAGCCCATATTTTCCCATAAGAGTGGGTACATACTGAACTCCGTAAATCCTGGCATAGAGTTTAATTCATTCAGGAATAATTCATTTTTATTTGTCAAAAAGAAATCACACCGGCTCAATCCGCTTCCGCCTAACATCGTGTAAGCTAACTTCGCGTACTCTTGCGCTTTTTGATAAACTTCTTCCGGCACTTCGGCTGGAATCTGCATTTCGATTTTATTATTGATATATTTGGCTTCATAATCATAGAATGCTACGTCTTTTACGACTTCGCCAGGCAAAGTCGTCCGAACATCTTCATTTCCTAATACAGCAACTTCGATTTCGCGCGCTTCAATTCCTTGTTCAACGATTGCTCGAGAATCATACTGATAGGCTGTTGCTAAAGCATTTTGCAATTCTTCGCGGTTTTCTGCTTTTGTAATGCCGACACTAGAACCCATATTCGCCGGTTTGACAAACATCGGATAAAGCAAAGAACCTTCACATTGATCAAATACTTTCTTAGGATTTTCTTTCCATTGATTCTTAAGTACTGGTACATAAGGAACTTGTGGCACACCAGCAGCTTGTAAAATATATTTGGTCATGATTTTATCCATGGCACATGCACTGGTCAATACGCCTGCGCCGACATAAGGCATATTCAATGTCTCTAAGAAGCCTTGGATCGTTCCATCTTCCCCGTTTGGCCCATGTAAAACTGGAAAAACGATGGCTCCTTCTTCTTTGATTTCGCCCGGATTGATCACTTTTCCTGTAAAGCCTTCCTCTGTCTGTCCACTTGGGTCCCATGAAAGATGCAAGACATCTTTGCTAGCAGGTTTTTCTGTTAGTAATGGACCTTTGACCCATTGTCCTTCTTTTGTAATAAATACGAGTTGAACTTGGTAATAATTATAATAAATGGCATTTAAAACTGAAAATGCGGAAAGAATGGACACTTCATGCTCTGCGCTGCGTCCGCCATATAGTAAAGTAATCTTCAAAAGATTGTCCTCCTGTATTCTAAATCGTTCAGTGATTTACTCTCATATTTTAGCACAAAACAAAAATAAACGAATAACTTATTTATAAAAAAACGAGTTGGTTTCTAAAAGAACAAACGTCATTTATTTTTTGTCAGCTAGATTATTTGTCCCGTTTTTTATAAAAAGTTATGATAAAGAAAAGGAGGGATGATGATGGCGCAAACAAATCCACGCAGCCGCTTGGCAGAAATCATTCGAGTGTTCATCAACTACAATGTAGTGCCAAACTTTGTACAGCAAAAAAATCCCGAACAGGTAAAAAAAGCCTTTGAAGAATTAGGACCCACCTTCATTAAGATAGGTCAGATGCTTTCTGTTCGAGAGGACTTGCTTTCCTCTGCCTTCACTCAGACATTCAAAACATTACAAGACAGTGTACCTAGCGACACATTTTCAACGGTCAAAAAGACGATCGAAACGGAACTTTCTCTTTCAGTATCAGATATATTCGATGATTTTTCCAAATCGCCTTTTGCCTCCGCTTCTATGGGACAGGCTCACCGTGCCAAGCTGAAAAGCGGTGACGCGGTAGTTGTTAAGATCCAACACCCTAACATTGCCGAAGAGATCCGCCTTGATCTTCAACTATTTGAGCGTGCGATCCCTTTGATCAAATACATTCCTGAAACTAGCGTAGTTGATCTAAAAGGGGTACTCCAAGAAGTAAAACGTTCCTTGATCAATGAAATGGACTTCTTAAAAGAAAGTCAAAATGGCGAACAATTCTATCAAAAGAACAATGGCTGGAAAGAGATCCGCAGCCCCAAAATTTATGACGCTTTTTGTTCGAAAAAAGTGATCGTGATGGAAGAAATGTCTGGTAAAAACTTGAATCATTTGATGAATGCCGAAAACGGAACAGAAACTTTTATCACTGGTATTCAAAACAAGCAGCTGAAACAAGAAGTTGCAAAGCTTTTAGTTGAGAACTTTATGAAACAGGTGTTTGATGATGGTTTTTTCCATGCTGATCCTCATCCGGGGAATTTGCTGTTCCATGTGCTAACAAAAGAAGAACAGACACGAGCTCGCCGAACAGCTGAAACAGTTCATGAAAAAGAGTTCGGTCCCTTTGCTTTTCGAGCCTCTACTTCTATAGAAGACCCTGTTGCGCCATATACGGTCAACTACATTGATTTTGGCATGATGGGGCATCTTTCTGCAGGTCTTAGGCAAAAGCTCACACAAGCCGTTTTAGCGCTGTATACGAAAGATGCTTATCGAATCGAAAAAGCGGTCCTTCGACTTTGTCAGCAAGAAGGCTTATTTGATGAAAGTCGGTTTCACCAAGAACTGACAAGTTTTCTTGAACAATATTATGATTCCCCTATTGATGAAATCAACTTGCAAGAAGTATTCGCACAAGTCGTGATGATCTGTCATCAAAATAATCTGCAGTTCGACCGTGATATCACGCTTTTGCTGAAAGCATTCGGGACATTAGAAGGGGTGATCCGTGTCCTTGACCCTGAAGTTTCCCTCATGGAAGTTGCTTCGCCTTTTGCCCAACATTACTTTCTGACCCATCTGGATGTAGAAGATACATTGAAACAAAGTGGGTTAGATCTATTAGAAGGGATGAAGGCTGCGCCTAAGATTCCACAACAGCTCCATCATCTATTAGAAATGTGGACTTCGGGACAAGGAAAAGTCAATTTGGAATTAAAAAAGCAAGACAAATTATTGAGCAGGATCGAAAGTATGATCAATCGGCTTGTTTTCGGTATGATTTTAGCTGCATTGATCGTAGGATCTTCCCTGCTTGTCCAAGCTGCACCTGTAGAAAACGCAGAGGTCGTTTCCCTATTAGGGATATTTACGTATGCTATTGCCGCATTTGTCATTATTTTTTTAGCAATCGATGCATTGATCCAAATGTATAAGAAGAGGAAAAAGTAGAAAAAAGTTGGGAGAAAGCTGTTCTGTCTCAAGCAATAAGAACGACCAAATAAAAATAGCTCCTCCTATTTTACCGTTTTTTGAGCGAGTACCGAAGAACAACAAAAAAAGGAACAAGGAATCCAGTTATCCTGTTTCCCTGTTCCTTTTTGGTGTATTCGCGCACAAGTAAACTACCTTCGTTACCTACTATCTTCTGTACTTGGTAAACCTTGGTCAATTGCCTTTTTCAACGCTTGACGAAAAGCCGTATGATCTTTATCCGTAAAAGGTTTTGGACCCTTTGTCCTTATACCAGCTTTTCTTAATTTCCCACTATGGTAACGTTGTTCGAGAAGTGTGCCGATATTCGCTTCGTCAAATTCTTTTCCAGAGTGATGGAACACTCGCACACCCTTCGGCAATACAAGTGAAGCTAAACCATAATCTTGCGTGATCAAAAAGTCATTCTTCTTAACCATACCGACGATTTTATAATCTGCACTATCAGCTCCACGGTCTACGTAGAGGATTTGGACATGATTAGCGTATTCTTTGGTCGTATAATGATCTACACTGGTTACAATAATCACGTCGAGACCATAGGATTCTCCTAACTTTATGACATCTTCTTTTACTGGAGAACCATCTCCATCAATGAATAGCCTCATTCTTTTTCGCCTTCTTCCATAAATGATATACAGTCACCAATCCGCTCATTAAGAGACCGACATTGATCCATTTGGCTAAAATAAGCAATTGCGAACTCGCTGTCGGCACTGCTCCATGGTTCAGCATGATCAGTAGTAGATGGATTGGCTCTCCCATTTCTTTTGCTAAAATAAACAAAAGCGTCATCAATAAAAACTGGTGGATCACACTTCCTTTATTTTGAGTAGTGTATTTGGCAATAATCCGACGATCCATTGGAATAGCTACATCGGTTTGATAATATTCCTTATTTAGCCAACTGCCTGTTACTACGTGCCAGAAACTAAGCAGAAAGACACCTATCGCAAAACCATTCGGAATCAAGAGGACCAGCAAAGAAGAACTCAGTCCAAGCAATTGCGTAGCCAATGGAGACCATGATAAACGTTTCAAAATCAATGGTCCGACTATTTTTGCTGCAATCAAACCGGCAGCATAAGGAAAATACATATAAAACGGAAGTTTCTCTAATCCGTACAGTATGCCAACATAAAAACTGCTAAACAAAAAAAGAAAATTCCCTAGCATTCCATTTAGAAAAGTAAACAGATTCAGCCAACTTGGCAACTTCCATTCCTTCTTCTGGTGGCCTAAGACGAACACGAACACAATGAACAACACCAAGAAACCATAAACAGCAAGATCAAAAAGCCTTTCATCGAATAACAATCGGGCATTTCTCAAAAGAAACAATAAGCCAAAGAACACCAAAAATAAAACAAGCTCCCGCGTAGCCACTAAATTTCTTTTAATATCTTTGAAATCCAGTTCATAACGCGGATAATGACTGACCGTATGGTAGGCCATGACGTAAAAAAGTGTATAAATCGTAAAACTTGCTGCAATCTGAGTCGGTGCAGGCAGTCCGATTGCTTGATACAGGAGGAATAGCCAGATAGCTGCAAATAAGTACTTTTTCCCATCCATATTGATAAAGCCTTGCGTCTTCTCATGGAAATTGACCGTGATATTAGCAGGTACAAGCCATGCTGCACTCAGCCCTAGAAGAACACTTGAAAAATAAAACAAAGGAAAATAAAATACGCCTAGTATTCCAAGCAATGAACCAGTACCACCCATCAGCAGAGCGATCATCAGCAAAGTATAACTATCTAGACCAAATCGTAGACTATTGACTAAAAACAGCCCAGTCATCCGAAAGGCATAAAACAGCGTAAATGGTAAAATCGTCAGCCAATTATGCGAATCTGTTATTCCCAAAAATAAAAGATAAGGAATCAAAATAACCGTATTGCTTAAGATAAAGGGCGTTGTTTGCGTAAAATTGCGCCCAAATCGTTTGAGTTTTTCGAACATGACAATGGCTCCCTTAAACAGTCTTATAACTAATCTGCTCTTCGATTTTAGCATTAAAGGGGAAATAAACCAATTTTACAGAATATATTCTTGTAAAAAAAAATGCAGAAAGAAGCATAAGCTTCTTTCTGCATTTTTACGGTACTTGATTACTCAAGCAGACAAGCCCTTCTCCACAAAAGTCTTGCCCGACACCCCTGCATCCGGCAGGTGATAAAGATAGAAATCAATTATCCTGTGCCTCCAAAATCAATTAGGAGCTCTGTAAACCAGAGTCCTTCTCGACCCGTCGCATGAAGTTACTTTAACACAGTTCCTAAGATTATGCGAGAGCTTTTTTCATTTTATAATCGACCATTTGAAATCCTTGACCGATATCTGAAACAAGTTCTTCTGTAATCTCAAACCCTTCATGCTTATAAACCTCGATTGCTTGATGATTTCCCTGGTTCACTCGTAAAAAAATCTCTTTTTCCGTTGTTTGCGCAGCAAGTTCTTCATACCAGCGAAAAACCGAAGAAGTCAATCCTTGGCCACGGGCTTTATTCAGCAAATATAATTTACTTAAATAGATTTTACCTTTTATCTCTTCATAAGCAGTGTAACCGACAGTCTTCCCTTCACTTTTTAATAAAAAATAAGAAACGCCTTCTGCCAGTTCTTTTTGGATCTGCTTTTTTGACTGATAAGTTTTCAGCATATAATCGACTTGTTTTTGACCAATAATTGGCACAAAAGCTTCCGGCCATACTTCTTGAATGACTGCTATCAGCTCATCCAGTTCATTTTCTGTTACTTTTATTTTTTCCATACACCCACGTCCTTTTTTACATTATAAATGACCTTGCGCTTGATGGAATAAAAAGAGCATGATCATACTGTACACGCCTACCGACCACGGCTTCAAGAAAATCACGATCTGCATAAACTCTCTAAAAGATAATTTCGTCAAACCAGCTACTAGACAGATCAAGTCGTCTGGCGCAAAGGGAAGCAGCAAGGTAACGACTAATACTTTTTTGATATCTTTCGTTTTTCTTGTCAGCAATTCATCAAATTTTTGATACTTTTTTGGCGATAAAATAAGCTGGACAAAGGCTACGCCATAGTAACGGACAAGCAAAAATCCGATTGCTTCTCCAATCACTAGACCAATACAACTATATAAAAGCCCAAATCCATTGCCAAACATCAGCATGCCAGCTACCGAAGAGATCCCTCCCGGCAAAATAGGAATGATTACTTGGATCACTTGCAACAGAACAAATACTATCACTGCATACTTGCCGAATTCCTGGATAAACGCTTGCAAAGACGTGCTTGAACGAAAAATCCCATGATGATAAGCATAGAGAATCAACACAAAGAAAAACAACAGACCGATGATTGGCATGATCTGAAGACATTTTTGTAAAACTGATGCTTTTTTAGACATCTTTCTTCCTCATATCTTTTTTCATTTGCTAAAACTGCCTCCTTAGGGGGTGATGCAAAAGTAGCTTCTTCGGAAAATTCCTTCTTATTTATTGAAACTGACTACTTCGGTCACAACCTCTTGTTAAACGGTGTTCAAAAGCTTGCATCTGCGATAATAAACCCAACCAAACGAAAAACACGAGAAGCTGTTTTTGTTTGATTTGTTCTTATTACTGGATGCAGGGCAGCTTTTTCACAACCTCTGATTCACGGTGCTCAATCAGCTGACCTTCGGTATTAGCTCAAGTCAAGACGCTGATTTCACAACCTCTTGTTATAAATAAAAAAACAGTTGACTGGTGACTGTTCAAAAAGCAGGATCCTTGCTTTTCAAACGGTCGCAGTCCGTTCAACTGTTTCACTGCGCACTATTTATGGTTTAAGAAACTAGCCACTTTTGTTGTAATCAAATCAATAGCAACGTGGTTTTCTCCGCCTTCTGGAACAATGATATCCGCATAGCGCTTCGTTGGTTCGATAAATTGATGATACATCGGTTTAACAACTGTCAAATATTGCTCGATCACGGAGTCCAATGTGCGTCCCCGTTCTTCCATATCCCGTTTGATACGACGAATAATACGAATATCATCGTCTGTATCTACGTATACCTTGATATCCATCAAGTCACGCAGACGTTCATCTTCTAAGATCAGGATTCCTTCTAGAATAATCACTTCTTTTGGTTCCTGAATGATCGTTGCCTGACTTCTTGTATGCGCTACATAGTCATACACGGGTTTTTCAATGGCTTTATAGTCCAGTAAGTCGCCTACATGCTGAATCAGCAGATCATTATCAAAGGCAAAAGGGTGATCATAATTTGTGTTCAATCGTTCTTCAAAACTCAAATGGCTCTGATCCTTATAATAAGAATCTTGTTCAAGCATCATGATGGAATGGTCCGGGAAGTTGTTGAAAATCGCACGGCTGACACTTGTCTTTCCGCTTCCTGACCCACCCGTCACACCAATGATAATTGGCTTGCTTTTTGTCATTGACTAAAACCTCTTTCGTATCCGTTTTTTCATTCTAATCTATTATAGCGAAAAAACACGAAAATGCTATATTTTTCTGAAAATTAATCCTTTTCAATTTCCAATAATGAGTAAAGTTCTTCTAAAGAATCGATTCGATAAGTGGGTTGGATCTCTTCGATTTCCGGCAATTTGTTTTTATTGAACCAAATCGTATCGATCCCTGCCATGTTCCCTCCTTTGATATCAGAAGTCAGTGAATCACCAATGATCACAGTCTGTTTTTTATCAAGATCAGGAATGCGGGAAAATACATGATCAAAAAATTCTTTCATCGGCTTTTGCGCTCCGACAGCTTCTGAGACAAATATATCCTTAAAATAATCAAGCATTCCTGCATCTGTTAAACGCTGATATTGCGTGTGCGACACACCGTTCGTTACAATATAAAGTTCGGCGTGAGGATGGACCTTTTTCAGAAGTTCTAGACTCCCCGAAACAAGTTCATGTCCTTGGTTCAAGTAGTGACGATAGCGTTTCTCCATTTGGCGACTATCTACTGTTTTCCCAAATTGCTGGAAGAGTAATCCAAAGCGACTGCCTGTTACTTCTTCTCGTGATAGTCTGCCCTTTTCAAATTCCTGCCATAAATGATGATTCAAAGCCTTATAGCTCGTTTTGATTTCTGGTGTCAACGTGATTCCTTGCTCTGCGAACAAAGCACTTAAAGCATTTGCCTCAGTTTGTTGAAAGTCTAGCAATGTATCGTCAACATCAAACAATAAAGTGTTATATCTCATCTTTTTGATCTCCTATTTAAAATAAATACTTAACTTTTTCATCTCTGCTAGCGTCAACGATCGGTACTCGCCTACTGCCAACTGTTCATCTAATTCCAATGGTCCCATGCTTAACCGCTTCAATGCGATCACTTTCTTTCCTTGGGCTAAAAACATCTTTTTGACTTGATGGAATTTTCCTTCTTGGATCGTCAATAAAACAGTACTTTGGTGCTTGTCTGCTTTGAGTATTTTTAGATTAGCCGGCTGGCACTGGTACCCATCAGCGAATACGATTCCTTTTTCAAATGCTGCTACGTCTGCTGATGTCACCCTTTCGTTCACCACTGCTTGATAAGTCTTTGAGACCTTTTTTTCAGGAAGGAGCATTTCATATCCCAATTGGCCATTCGAAGTAATCAGCAATAGTCCTGTTGTATCTCTATCCAGTCTTCCCACCGGATAGAGCGGCTGAAAACGATCGGCACTTGCAATCAGATCGATTACTGTCGTCTTTTCTGGATCTGACACAGCAGTCACAGCTTTTTTAGGCTTGTTGAGAAGATAGTAGGACTCATTTGTTTCTAAATGTTCACCTGCTACTTCAATCCGATGCAGCAAACTGTCTACATTTCGATTTTGTCTAAATTCGACTGTGCCATCGATCATCACTTGCTTCAAAGCAAACAGCCGCTTCATTTCCTTACGTGTCGTTTCTAATTTTTCTTCTATTAATTTATCTAAGCGCATACCGTTTCCTTTCTTATTACTAATAAGAATTATACCTTGAATATGTTTGCTTGCAAATAAATCATCAGCGTTATTCCTTGACTTAACCAGTAGTTCGCGTTACGGTTAAAGAGTAAAGTGAATTGGATTTCTCATACACAGCGTAATGACCTGGTGGAGAAAAGTTGAATCCTGACTTTCTAAGGGGAGATGCGCACATCTCTCCTTTTGCGTTTTTTTAAGCGCCCTGCCTTCGATGATGTGCACGAGATTAGCCTTTAGAATTCACTTAAATAAAATCTGTCCGTTACCAAAGCAGACAGTCACATTTTAAGGAGGAATTTTGGTTATGTCAGTATCATTAGAAGTAAGTAAAAGAGAAGTACGTCCCCGTTCATTAAGAAATAAACTTCGTCACGAAGGGAAAGTTCCAGCTGTTGTTTATGGGTATAAAGTAGAAAGTACCCCTATCTCATTCGATGGTTTGACACTAAGCAAATTGTTGCGTGAACATGGAGCGAACACAGTTATCACGATGGACATTGACGGACAAAAAGTCAATACATTGGTTCATAAGATCCAAACGAACACTTTTACTAATCATTTCGAACATGCAGAATTTCTATCTGTCAACATGTCGGAAGAAACAGAAGTCGAAACAGAAGTCGTTCTTGTTGGCGAATCAGTTGGTGCTAAATCGGGTGGAGTGTTAGCTCAAAACTTGTATACAGTAGTCGTATCTGCTACACCAGACAAATTGCCTGAACGAATTGAAGTCGACGTGACAAACTTGGAATTAGGCGATTCTATTACAGTAGCCGATCTTCCAAAAAACGACGATTACAAGTTCGTGACCGATAGTGAAGAACAAATTGCTGCTGTAGTCGCTCAAAGTGAAGAAGAAGAAAGCACAGGTGAAGGCGGCGAACCAGAAGTAATCGGTTCAAAAGAAGAATAATACTGAAACAAACAGGTGGTGTTAGAAGCGGCGGGTCAGCAGCTTTTAACACGCCTTTTTTATTTCTAATCGTTTATTTTCATATGGGGCTTCCACTTTTGTAAATAGCTTTGCAAACGAAAAATGCTGATTTACCAAGCTTTCCCTCGCATACTTTTATCGTACCTTTATAAAAATTTATACTTTGAAAAAAAGTATTCAATTATTGTTGCATTTTTCCTGATTCTTTATTAGAATGAACCCTCGTTAAAGTAAGTATTTCTAGTTTATCCTATGATTGATTATAAAAATAAAAACATTCGTTGATTCGAAGGAGGTTAACCAGATGTTTGAAAGTTTTGATAGCAGCCGCAACCGTTACGCTTCAGTTGGTGTAGTATCAAGTTTGCCAGATGAATTGATTGACAGTATATGGTTTATTATTGACCTAGATCTTAAGGGAGTCATTCCATTAGAAAATATATTAACCTTTGATTTGATTGAAAATCGTGGAAAAGTGACGATGCATTTTTCTCAAGCAGGAAGCAATGTGGAAATGGATATTGATTTGCCGTTTGCCTATTCGAACCAATTTCCTGCTCAAGTATACGCCTATGATGACGGTACGAGAGAAACGATCCTTTTACCAAGTGAGATCAGACAATATTAAGGTGATAGATAAACGTGGATGTCCCTTATTTTACAGACCAGGCCAAGTTGTTGATTCTTTGACTCAATTCTTGGCTTCTTTTTATGGAATTTCATCAATTATCATTGATTTCTAATTGGTATTCTCAGGATAAACGCTATATACTACTAACTAAATTTTAAAGATATAAGGAGTTTAAAAGATGCGCGATTTAACAAAAGGAAGCCCCGCTAAACTGATTTTGCTGTTCACTGTTCCTTTACTGATCGGAAACGTTTTTCAGCAGTTTTATAATATGATCGATATGATCATCGTGGGTCAGACACTAGGTAAAAATGCGCTGGCAGCGGTTGGTGCAACTGGAAGCCTGACATTTTTGATCATTGGTTTTGCCCAAGGGTTAACAGCTGGTTTAGCCATTATTACTGCACAACGTTACGGTGCAAAAGATTATCGGGGTCTGAAGAAAAGTTTTGCTGCTAGTGTTGTTATTAGTCTTGTCGTCACTGTGATTTTAACTGTCCTGAGTCTCCTGTTTATTCGTCCGATGCTTCAGTTGATGCAAACTCCTCCTGAAATAATTGATCAAGCACAAACATTTATTTCAATTATTTTGTTAGGGATCTTTGCATCCGTCAGTTTCAATTTGCTTTCTAATGTCATTCGCGCACTTGGTGACAGCCGCACACCATTATTCTTTCTGATCATTGCGGTCATCATCAATGTCGTACTTGATTTGATTTTTATTATCTATTTTGGTATGGGTGTGGAAGGTGCAGCTATTGCTACCGTAATCGCACAAGTTTCTTCTAGCGTACTGTGTCTTGTGTATATCAAGAAAAAGATGCCTTTGTTACAGTTACGCAAAAAAGATTTCAATTTTGATAAGGAAGAGTTTCGTGTACATCTAAATGCAGCTTTGCCAATGGCGTTCCAGTCTTCAATCATCGCTGTCGGTGCTATCGTATTACAAGCGGCACTAAATAGCTTAGGGACAGATGTTGTGGCTGCTCAAGCCGCTGCTGGTCGTATTGATCAATTTGCCAATCAACCGATGATGTCATTTGGTATCGCAATGGCGACTTTCACTGCACAAAACTATGGTGCAAAAGAATATGGCCGAATCTTGCAAGGTGTACGACAAACTTTATTGATGAGTGTCGGATTTAGTCTTTTAGCAGGTGCTATCGTCATTTTCTTTGGACATTTCTTTGTTCAATTGTTTGTTAGCCCATCAGAAACACGTGTATTTGAATTAGCACAAACCTACTTCAATATCAATGGGTCTCTTTACTGGATCTTAGCAGTCCTATTCATTTTACGCTACACGCTTCAAGGTCTTGGACAAAGCAAGATTCCTACGATCGCTGGTATGATGGAATTGCTTATGCGTTCTTTTGCAGCTATCGTTCTTACAGGAATGTGGGGGTATCCAGGAGCCGCAGCAGCTTCTCCTCTAGCTTGGATCGGTTCTGTTGCTGTGTTGCTTTACTCTTATATGCGTTCGATGAAACAATTGAAACACATGGGTGAAGAGGAGCATTTCACGTTAGAACATGCCGAAGCAAGGTAACCTTGATTAAAAGAAATCGGTGCGGCTAAAAATGAAAACTTTTATTGAAAATATCTTCTTCGTTTACTGAAAACAGGTTTTTTAGATAACAAAAGGCTGTGACAAAAAATGTCACAGCCTTTTTTCTTTATTCTGTTTTTCTTTCCATAGTCTCTACTTTGAAATAATCGATATGTGCATGCTGGTATTCTAATACCGTGAAACGGAATGAGCCAATCTCAATGATCGTTCCTGCGTTTATTTCTTTATATCGGCTAGAAGCAAATCCCGCAAGTGTAGTAAAATTCGTTTCTTCAAACTCTGGAATCTCTACATGAAAATAACGTTGGAAATCATCTAATGTTAGTTTGCCGGAGACGATATAAGAGCCATCTGACTGTTCCGCTATCAATGCTTCGTCCAAATCTGTCTCATCCCGGATTTCCCCGACGATTTCTTCTAAAATATCTTCAATCGTCACTAAGCCGCTTGTCCCTCCATATTCATCTTTTAAGATAGCAATATGTTTTCCTTTTTTTCGCATGATCGTCAATAATTTTTTTATAGGGATCGTTTCAGTTGTTACGATTGGCTCTTCAATCAAATGTTCTACTGTCAGTTGGTCATCTTTATAAGATTGCTTGATCAAATCTGGTAAGGTAACATAACCTAAAACATTGTCTTTGGATTCTAAAATCACCGGATAGCGAGTATGACCTTGCTCAATCGAAGCTTTTATCGCTTCTTTTACTGTTTCTGAAGCTTCGAATACTTGCATAGAGGTACGGTCTACTTGTATATCTTTTGCCAAGGTATCATCAAATTCAAACACGTTTTCCAAATAATGATATTCTTCTTTGGTTAACTCTCCTTTTTCATAAGAATTCAATGCGACTAATGTCAGCTCTTCTTGAGACAAGGTTTCTTCTCCTTCAGATACGAGGCGCACACCTAAAAGCTTTCCTAGACCCGCTGCCGAATGATTCAATACCCAAATAAAAGGAAACATTACTTTATAAAAATAATGAAGCGGTTTGACTACGAACAAGACGACCTTCTCCGTATTGACGATACTATAGCTCTTAGGAAGCAGTTCGCCAATAACCACATCGATATACGTAACTAAAATAAATCCTAGCGCCACAGAGATTGTACTGCTGATAGCCGAACTGAAAGGTAGTTTACCGATCACTGGTTCCAGTAGAGCCGCGACAGAGCCTTCACCGACCCACCCGATGATCAAACCGGTTAGCGTAATTCCTAATTGACTAGCTGATAAATAATTATCTAAATGGTGTGTAACATGAAGAGCTAGCTTGGCGTTCTTCACGTTTTCCTTTTCTAGTTGTTCCAATTTTGATCGTCTGATTTTCACTAAAGCAAATTCACTTGCTACAAAAAATGAAGTAATTGCAATCATCAAAAATAAAATAATGAAATTGATAACCATATTCTCCCGCCTTTCTCATTTTCTATTGTACCCTTTTTCTACAAAAAGATTGAAAATAATGCGTATTTATATGAGGAGTAAAAAAAGAGATGTGGCTGAAAAATGCCACATCTCCTTCTTACTCAAAAGCATTGCGTTACTTGTTGCTAAACAGCTTTTTCATGATCTCTGATAAAAAAGGTATTCAAAAGCTGAATTCAGATCAAAGCGCTACTTTCACAATCGCTCTTTCAACCATGTTTTCCGAGTATTTCCAATGATAAGCGGAATAGTTTCATGTTTTACTTCACTGTACTCTAGCCCAAACCATGTTTCTGGCGAGGTAGCGATTTTTTTGATTGCCAGTTTTGCCTGCATGATTTGACGCTGCCATTTTCCTAGAGTTGTCACATTGGAGACTACTTCATCAATCAGGACAAATTGGAAATCGCCAACTTCCCGTCCTGGTGTCAGAGAGTATCTTTGTGGCTGTTTTGGCAAACGGCCTTGTTTCATCAAATCATGGATGACTTGGCGAACATATACGTTGATTTCCTGTTGGACCCTGAAACCTAAGAACAGATTCACTTGGACAATAAAGTCGGTGCCCATCATATCTACTTGATATTCTTTCGTATATGGCTCATCCGTCACTTCCACATGAACAAACCAATAGACTCGTGCTCTTTTAGGTCGCTTATCTAAAATCGAATAGATGAACTGTCGTCCCACTTTATCTTCAGCCATATCAGGAACCAGGAAGACCACATTCGTCTGATAGATTGGTAAAGAAGTATCATCACGTAATTCTTTAAGCTGTGGGATATAATCCCTCAAAGACACATCCTCTGTTGACGATTCGCGGATGATGTTTCCTTGTTCCCAAATGAACATCACAACTAAGATGATCAAACCAATCAGAACGGCTACAAAACCGCCACGGAAGAATTTGACGACACTTGAGATAAAGAAAACGACTTCTATTGCACCAAAGAAAAAGGTAACTAAATATGCAAGCCAACGAGAATGCCCATTTTGGATAAGATAAAAGTAAAGCAGTGCCGTCGTCATCAACATGGTCACCGTGATCGACAGACCATAAGCAGCTTCCATATGATGGGAAGTTCGGAATGTGACGACCACTAGAGAACAGGCGATCCATAGAATCAGATTGACTGCTGGAATATACATTTGCCCGATACTGTTCCCAGGATACATGATCTTTAATCGAGGCAGCAGTTTCAACTTGATGGCTTCCGAAACCAGCGTAAACGAGCCTGTAATCAATGCTTGCGAAGCAATCACCGCAGCAACTGTTGCAAAAGCAACGCCAATCACGATCCAACTTTGAGGCATCATTTGGAAGAATGGATTCAAGTTCTTGATTTGCTGTGCTTCAGGGTTTTGATAAACATTCAATAACCATGCAGCCTGCCCAAAATAATTGATGACCAAACAAATTTTGACGTAAGGCCAGCTCAAACGAATATTTCGTTTGCCGACATGTCCAAGATCGGAATAAAGCGCCTCTGCACCTGTCGTAGCCAAGAAAATATTACCAAGAATGAACAAGCCTAATTTGTTATCTGCACTAAAAAGCAGCTGGATTGCGTAATAAGGGTTCAATGCACGGATAACTGTCCAATCCTGGCTAAAATTCAGCAACCCCATTACTCCTAAAAAAGTAAACCAAGCGAACATGATTGGTCCGAATGCTTTCCCGACAATATCTGTCCCAAAGCGTTGGACCATGAATAAGACAAAAATAATAACTAAAGTGATAATGACGATCACGTTCTGGTTATTACCGAACCGGTCAAAAAACTGCGGAATTCCCCGCAATCCTTCAATCGCAGTCGTTACCGTCACAGCAGGGGTCAATACCCCATCTGCTAGTAAGGCAGCTCCTCCGATCATTGCAGGAATGATCAAATATTTCCCACCTTTTCGGACAAGTGTGTAGAGTGAGAAAATCCCACCTTCCCCATGGTTATCTGCATTCAGTGCAATCACGACATATTTGATCGTTGTCAGTAGAGTCAATGTCCAAAAAATCAATGAGACTGAACCGATAACAAAATCAGGATTGATTCCTGTCAATCCGCCATTATCTTCAACAATCGATTTCATCACGTAAAGCGGACTTGTCCCGATGTCTCCGTAGACGACTCCCATCGCTACAAGCAGGCCAGCCATTGATATCTTTTTGGTATTGTGCGTTGTTGCCACGTTTTCCCCTCATTTCTTGTTATATGGATATCCTTTAGGTAAGCTTGAATGATAGACGATCTTCTTATCCATGACACCCGCTTTCCTAAATTGCTTCTAATTATCCAAGTAACACACTGAAGTGTCAACTTATTTGAATAAAATTATTCTTTCTTTGGTCGTTCCCTGATGCGTCTTGCCACAAATGAATAAAGAGCAAGGCAAAAAATTGCACCCAATAATGCTGGGATCAAATAAAAACCGCCAAGTTCCGGTCCAAGCGGTCCTAGTAAAAATTCGCCAAGCCAGCTACCTAAAAAGCCGATAATGATATTTCCAGATACACCACCTGGGACTTCCTTTCCCAAAATGGCACCAGCTATCAAACCTAACACACCGCCGATAAACAACGACCATAAAAAGTTCAGCATAGCCTTCCCCTCCTTCGTCCCTTTATCTCACTTTTATTTTACGCTTTATTTAGAAGGACTCCAAAAATATGCACCAAGAAACTTCAGTAAAAAAAGAGGTTGTGACAGAAGTGGTCAGCTTCAAGAAATTTCGGCTTATTTCCGTAGAAGCTACTTCTGGAACACCGTTTACCAAGAGGTTGTAAAAAAGCTGTTCTGCATCAAGTAATAAGAACAGCCAAGTAAAAACAGCTCCTAATGTTTTTAATTTGGCTGGACTTATTACCGCAGATGCAAGCTTTTGAACACCGTTTATTCGGAAAAAGGGACTGTGACACGTTTTTTGTCACAGTCCCTTTTTTTCGAATAATTATTGTTCTCCTGCCAACTTCTTGATCACAAGACACAATATTCATAAGAATTAAAATTATTTTGCTTCGTTTTTCGTTGAACCATCTTCATTCAACATTGCTTTTCTTGACAGATTTACGCGTCCTTGTTTATCGATTTCAGTTACTTTCACAAGAATCTCATCACCTAGTTTAACAACATCTTCGACTTTATTGACACGATCGTTTGCCAATTGAGAAATATGGACAAGTCCATCTTTTCCTTTGATCAAGTTGACGAATGCACCGAATTTTTCGATACGGACAACTTTCCCTAGATAAACTTCACCGACTTTGACTTCTTTTGTCAGATCTTCGATGATCTTGATGGCTTTTTTGATCATTTCTGCATCAGCAGAAGCAATACTTACTTTTCCATCTTGATCGATATCGATTTTTACACCCGTTTCATCGATGATTCCATTGATCGTGTCTCCGCCTTTACCGATAACATCTTTGATTTTAGCAGGTTCGATCTGGATCATTTCGATTTTTGGTGCATATTGGCTTAATTCTTCACGTGGAGCAGCAATCGTTGAAGTCAATTCTTCTAAGATTTCCATACGTGCTTGTTTTGCTTGAGTCAATGCTTCAGTTAGGATTTGTTCTGTGATTCCTTGGATCTTGATATCCATCTGCAAAGCAGTGATACCATCTTTTGTACCGGCAACCTTAAAGTCCATATCGCCAAGATGATCTTCCAGCCCTTGGATATCTGTTAAGATCGTATAGTTCTCACCATCAGAAACAAGTCCCATCGCAATACCGGCAACAGGTGCTTTGATTGGTACCCCTGCATCCATCAATGCTAACGTGCCAGCACAGATACTTGCTTGGGAAGAAGAACCATTTGATTCCAATACTTCTGCTACCAAGCGGATCGTATAAGGAAATTCTTCTTCTGAAGGGATTACTTGTGCCAATGCTCGTTCTCCTAATGCGCCATGTCCGATTTCCCGACGTCCTGGAGATCCTGCACGTCCTGTAGAACCAACAGAAAATTGAGGGAAATTGTAGTGGTGGATGAATCGTTTGCTGACTTCAACCCCTAAACCATCAATGATTTGGTGTTCTCCTAAAGGTGCGAGTGTACAAGCAGATAAAGCTTGTGTTTGTCCTCGTGTGAACAATCCTGATCCATGTACACGTGGCAACAAGCTGACTTCTGATGACAATGGACGGATTTCATCCAATTTACGCCCGTCAGGACGGATTTTATCGATGGTAATCAATTCACGTACGACATCTTTTTCCAGATCTTCCGTGATTTGTTTGACTTCTTTCAATAAGTGATCTTCATCTTCGTGACCTGCAAATTTTTCAGCGTAAGCTTCACGAATATCGAGTTTCACTTGCTCGATATTCTCTTCGCGAGCAAGTTTTTCTTCGGTCATTACTGCTGCTTTCATTGTAGCGTAAGAAGCATCAAAGATTTCTTTTTTCAATACTTCATCAACTTGCAGTAAAGTGACTTCCATTTTTTCTTTTCCTACTGCTTGAACGATTTCTTCTTGGAAAGCAACTAATTCTTTGATAGCGTCAAAACCAAACAGCAATGCACCAAGCATGTCTTCTTCTGAAACTTCTTTCGCGCCACTTTCAACCATGTTGATCGCTTTTTTCGTACCAGCAACAGTCAATTCGATATCTGTTTGTTCTGCTTGCTCTACCGTTGGATTCAAGACATACTCACCATTTACACGACCAACTTCTACACCTGCGATTGGACCATCAAATGGAATATCTGAGATCGATAGTGCTAAAGAAGAACCTAACATCGCTGCCATAGCTGGTGAACAGTCAGTTTCTACACTCATCACGATGTTCGTTACTTGGACTTCATTACGGAAGCCTTCCGCAAACATCGGGCGAATCGGACGGTCGATCAAACGGGCAGTCAATGTTGCTTCTGTACTTGGACGACCTTCTCGTTTGATGAAACCTCCAGGGATTTTCCCTGCTGCATACATTTTTTCTTCATAATTGATCGTTAATGGGAAAAAGTCTGTATCTTTTGCTTCTTTAGAGGCCACAGCTGCACTTAAGACCACTGTATCTCCATAACGGACTAAAACAGCTCCGTTTGCTTGTTTTGCTAGCTGACCGACTTCGATTTGTAAGGGACGGCCGCCCCATGTCGTTTTGAATACTTGTTTTTCTGACATAACTTCTCCTTTTCCTTCTCGTGAAAGCAAGACGCTACTAAACAAATGAAAACTGCTGAAAGCCGTTTTTTGAGCAGCTTTCATTTGGTTAGTAGGAGTCCATCTAGCTTGATCACGGAATTTTGCTTAATTGATATACGAGTAAAAAAAGTGAGATTCATGTGAATCCCACTCTTTTTGACTAAAATTAACGACGCAAGCCTAAACGTTTGATCAATTCGCGGTAACGTTGAACGTCAGTTTTACGTAAGTAAGCTAACAAGTTACGACGGTGACCAACTTTTTTCATTAGGCCGCGGTATGAATGATGGTCTTTTTTGTGCACGCGTGCATGTTCATTCAAGTGGTTGATTTCTTCAGTTAATACAGCGATTTGTACTTCTGGAGAACCAGTATCCCCTTCATGGCGAGCATATTCGTTGATGATTTCATTCTTGCGTTCTTTTGAAATTGCCATTTCTTTCACCTCTTTCGATTATTCCCCTGCGACTGAGTAAAACGTTGGTGATTCGCTTAACCAAGTGGCAGGCCGTGCGCCTAGAGCACACAGCTATACTTTACCTGAAACCGGGCTGGAAATCAAGTGGTTAATCATTAAGAAAAAGTAGTTTTCAAACAATCTTACTACTACTTTTCCATTTTTGTGGTAAACTATAATGCGAAAATAGACTTGAATATAGTCTTTTAAGAAAGGGGTACATATTCCATGATTACAATGGATGATATCATTCGTGAAGGAAATCCGACCTTACGCGAAGTGGCAGAAGAAGTTTCTCTTCCATTAAGCGAAGAAGATATCTCTTTAGGAAAAGAGATGCTTGAGTTCTTAAAAAACAGCCAAGATCCAATCAAAGCTGAAGAATTGCATTTACGAGGCGGTGTTGGCTTAGCTGCGCCTCAATTAGATATTTCTAAAAGAATCATTGCTGTTCACGTACCAAGTGCAGACCCAGAGGTAGATGAACCTTCTCTAAGTACTGTTATGTATAATCCTAAAATTTTGAGCCATTCTGTTCAAGATGCTTGTTTAGGGGAAGGCGAAGGCTGTTTATCTGTTGACCGAGAAGTACCAGGATATGTCGTTCGCCATGCCAAAATCACTGTGTCTTATTATGATATGAATGGTGAAAAACACAAGATTCGTTTGAAGAATTATGAATCGATCGTCGTTCAACATGAAATCGACCATATCAACGGTGTGATGTTCTATGACCACATCAACGATCAAAATCCATTTGCATTAAAAGAAGGCGTATTGGTGATCGAGTAGAGACTTGGATTGATCCTTCGATTCTATGGCATAAGAAAGCTTTATAAAAGGGAAGTGACAGAAACTCGTCACTTCCTTTTTTATGTTTCGTCACTGACTGAAATCAAAACTACTAAAATCAATATTCAGCATACGGCTGTGTCTTGGATAGAGATAAATTTTTATTGGGGATTATATGTTTTTTATCTCCTGAAAGATAGCTTTTATGTTTCGTTGCGCCTTCTTGGAGTTGGTTTAACCTCTGTTTTCTTGGATTTAGTGTTGCTATGCCCGTTGTTTGGGAGCGATTGTCTAGCACCTGTCCTGAGTTACTGTCTTGCCGATTTTCCCATGACTTTATTAACTGTCCCACTCGCTTCTTCCCTTGATTTTTATCTGTCTCTTGCTTCAATCCCTCTCTATTTTCCCAAGAATCTACTTTTACCAACGTTTTTTCTGTTCGTGTATTCATACTCACGTTTTGTTTTGTTGGACTATTTTGTTGCCGATTGTTTAATTGATCATCCGCTTTATGTTGTACATTAGCTGCTGTTATGAAATCTGACAGCGGCTTTTGGTGATGGCGAGAAGCTAAATCAGTTAGTTGCGCTGACTTGTCTGGAAGTAATCCTTTTGGCTGAGCCAACTGTCCCACTGGTCTTAGGTCCATGCCAAAGTCTTTGACACACGTTTTCCATAATTCAGGGTTCCTAATCCATGGTACTATCATTCTTTCTGCTCCATCGTAAAAAACTACTCTGTTTTTAAGTTCTGGTGAATGATAAATGTAGCGGATAACTGAGGCAATTGAATCTTTGTCTGTTCCATCAATAATCTTTGATTCATTATGAGGATCGTCATAAATACACACGACGATTTCCATTTGAGGGTGTTTCTTCGCTACCTCTAGCATAATCATTTCGAAACAAGCTTCCAAATCTGCTCCTCTTGCCAGATTCTCTGGTTGGAATGCCCGTATGGATTGCATGACCTGATGAACATCATCCCACAAAATAAAATTTTTTCTTTTAGGCTCTATAAATACTGGATAATGTTTAAACAATAGTTCTTTTACTTCAATTGTTTTATTTTTCATAAAATCAGCTTCAAACACCAAGTCTGTAGAATAGGCATAAGGGGTACTAGGATTATTGTTTTCGTATTGATTTCTAAGTTCTTTTTCCCATGTCGGATTTGAATAAACAGCACTCTCCATTTCTTCTTTATATCCAAATAGCATATATGTCTTCTTATTGTTTTTATTTTCCATTGCTGCACCTCTTCTTAATTTTAGTTATTACAAAGTGTAACTTACTTTTATCTAAATAAAAGAAACTACTTTTTCTTGAAAATAAAAAAACTGGCGTTTAAATTTCGCCAGTTTCTCTTACTCATATCATATAGATATTCATTTCTACCTTATCTTCTTATCTCAGGGATGTTTAGACAGGTTCTTAGATAAAGAACATGAGCTACGATGTCATCCTTCGTACAAGATACCTGCTTCAGCTAGTTTTTGCTTGATTGTTTTCAGCATATGCTTTTCTGGGTAGCGGATCGTATGCAGATGAATTCCTCCTGTGAGTTCGGATAATAAAGAAGCATTGCTTTTTTGATAACGTCTCATAAATGAATCGATGTCTTGTGGCGTTTTAATGTGCAACGTGCCTGTTAATTCACCGTAAAGCGGATGCTCTACGATCACATCAATGATTTCACCGCCATTTTCAACGATGAGTCTCAACTCTTCTTCTGTCTGATCTTTTCCATGCTGGACAGCGATTTTACTGATATGTCCAGTATTGGTTTCTTCTGTTTCAAGGATATAACCTCTTGCTGTTGCCACGATGCTTTTACCTGCCGCTCGTAGTAAAGCAATATCACCGACAATAATCTGACGGCTGACTCCAAAAGTTTTCGCAAACTTGCTAGCACTCACTGGTTTTTCTGTATTTGCCAAGGTTTGCATGATTTGTTTTCGCCGTGCCTCTCCTTCGATCACACTGATTCCTCCTTCATTTTGTTTTGGTATTCGCGCGAGTGTTTCATCAAATCAACATATGTGTCTGTTATTGTTTCTTTGTATCCCTTATTTTTCAGCAGTTTAGCAACTTTATCCAATACTTGCTGCTCTCTTTTTTCATCATAAACTGCCTGGTTTCCTTCTTTTTTTACTTGTCCTATTTTAGTTACTGTATCCATTCTTTTTTCTAATAAAGCAACTAATTCTCGATCGATCGTATCGATCTTTTGACGTAATGTTTCAAGAGACTCTTCTAACGGTTCTTCCTCTACTGTCTTGATGATACGAGCAGGATTTCCTGCAATCACTACATTGTCGGGGAAAGATTTGGTCACAACCGAACCTGCGCCGACCACTACATTGTTTCCTAGCGTGACACCCGGCGTGACGATAACGCCTCCGCCTAACCAAACATTATCACCGATTTTTATGGGTTTTGCGTACTCCAAACCACTGTTACGTTTCACTGGATGTAATGGATGTGTTGCCGTATACAGCTGGACATTGGGAGCGAACATGCAGTTATCACCGATTTCGATTGTGCTGACATCTAAAAATGTACAGTTGAAATTTGCATAAAAATTCTCACCGACAAATATATTATATCCGTAATCAAAATTGATAACTGGCTCCATATAGATTTTTTTTCCTGTACGACCAAATGTCTCTTTCAACAATTGGGATCGCAGTTCCGCTGATTCGGCTTGGTTGATGATTTGGCTTTGACTTCTTGCAAACATACGGTCGGCAACCAACTCAGGATCATTGGCAAAATAAAGCTCGCCTGCAATCATTTTTTCTTTTTCTGTTTTGAATTCAGTCATAGTCTACTCCTAATTCTTGTATTTTTTTGAAAACAACCGCTCCGTCTTCCTGAATAAACGTATAAGGTTCCGCTAAATAAACAGGCGTTTGATTGATTACTAAAATTTTGGCTGACGGTTGGCGAAATTGTACCAGATCACAAAATGGATGAACTTGAAAACTCGTTCCAACAATGACGACCAGCTCTGCTTGGCTGACGGCGTAAGCCGCCTGCTCAATGACTTCATCTTGGAATCCTTCACCATATAACACGATGTTTGGGCGTATTTGTCCGCCGCATGCTTGATGTTTGTCGCTGTGAAGATATTCTTTCCAGTCTACTGTTTGCTTACATTTTCGACAATGACATTGATACAAACTTCCATGAAAATTGACGAGTTGCGGGCTTTTAGCTTTTGCGTGCAACCCATCGATATTTTGCGAAACGACCCAGACATTTTTTTCTTTCGCTAGACGTGCCATTTCTAAATGAATAATATTGGGTTTTGCTTCAGGATGATAAATCTTTTTGACAAATTGATAGAATTTATCTGGTTCATTCACCATTGCTTGATGACTCAGCAAGTATTCCGGCTGTTCCATTCCGTGGTAGATTCCTGTCAGTGATCGATAATCTGGCACTCCAGAAGGTGTGGATACCCCAGCACCGGTCAAAAACGTGATTTTCTGATGAGTCAATATCTCTTTTGCTGCTTCGTCTACTGTTCCTTGTTTCATGTTTTGTCACCTCACTTTCCATTATAGCCCATACTCAAACAAATTTATTGTTGAAAAGTGTGAAAAATAGGAATAAAAAAGTGTGAGGGACATTTGAACAATTTATCACAATCCTCACTGACAAAAGAATGAAAACGTGTTACAATACTGCTGTATAAAAGTGAGGTGAATCGATATGTTACCATTCTTTATTTACTGGGGCGTTATTCTGGCTTGCATCGCCTGGTTAGCGTTAAGTGTTTATTTCTCTGTTTTTTACCTTGTACGCAAAGAAAACGGAAATCTTTGGGCTTTTGCTTTATTCAACGTGATTGCCGCAATTGTTTTAGCCATTACATTAGCCGTTTATCGAACATGGGGCTGGGGAATCACTCAATACTCAAGTTTGATTTATCTAATATTAGCCATTTACGGTGTCGTTGTTCTTTTGCAAGCGATCCTAGGACGCGAGCCAAAGAAAGCGGCTGCTTAAATAATCGAGGTGGAACTGGATGCAGGAAATTTTCTGTTTCAGTTCTTTTTTTATTGTGTTACATACATTTTTGTGTATAATTATACTATCGTTTGTAATGGATAGATGATTCACATTTTGATTGTTTTTTCGGTAAAAGTAAAGATTTCTATGTTTATCAGTATTTTTTCAAAAAACAGCAGTTATAGATTGACAAAGCCTCTCGAGTATCGTAAACTTTTTTTGTATAAATAACTGAATACGAGATGCCTCAATCAATGAGGTAGAGGTCGCGAGAATCATTAACCCTGTGGAGTGAAGCAAACATGGAGAAGCAGGAATAGGGAGGATCGCCGAAATGTACACTTTTTTGCTTGAAGTGTATGTTGGGACGCAAGTTAAGAGCTTGCGGACTGTCTTAGCAGTGATGCTAAGTTGCGCTATGTTTTGTGAGAGGTTTATCACCTTATGGAATTTTAGCGGCCTTTTTATATCTATAAATCGGTCGCTTTTTATTTTTTCAGATAAAGCTTTACCGCATTTCATCTAGACCGCTCGTGTATCATATAATCAGAAAGGGAGAAAAAAATGAAAAAAAATATGGTTTCAGTTGCCGTACTATTTGCTTTTGTCTTCTCACTATTCAGTGTGGGATCTCTGGCAAATGCAGATGAAAAAACACCGAGCGATGAGTTTCGCGTAGGTATGGAGGCTGGGTATGCACCCTTCAACTGGTCTCAACAAACAGATGAGAATAACGCCTTGCCAATCCAAGGCCAAAATAGTTACGCCGGCGGTTATGATGTTCAAATCGCTAAAAAAGTAGCAGATGGTTTAGGGAAAAAATTAGTCATCGTCCAAACAAAATGGGATGGTCTGGCTCCTGCCCTTCAATCAGGCAAGATCGATGCGATCATCGCCGGAATGAGCCCTACTGCTGAACGACGAAAAGAAATTGATTTTACCGACCCTTATTATGAATCACAATTAGTAGTCGTGGTTCAAAAAGATAGCAAATACGCAAAGGCAAAAAGTTTAGCAGATCTTTCTGGAGCAAAGATCACTGCTCAATTAAATACATTCCATTATACGGTGATCGATCAGATACCGGATGTTCAGAAACAACAAGCAATGGATAATTTCTCAGCCATGAGAACAGCGTTAGCTTCTGGAATGATCGATGGTTATGTCAGCGAACGTCCGGAAGGTGTAACGGCAACTAGTGTGAACAAAGACCTGGAAATGCTCGAATTCAGCGGTGCAGATGGCTTCCAGACCAACCCGGAAGATGTTCAGATTTCTGTTGGTATGCGTAAAGGCGACCCGGATATCCAAAAAGTAAACCAGATTCTTTCTGGCATCTCTAACGATGAACGAACAAAAATCATGGACCAAGCAGTCAAAGATCAGCCTGCTGCAACTGATAGCGAAGAAAAACCCGGCATCATTTCTGACTTCACTACGATTTGGAAACAATACGGCAATATGTTCTTACGAGGTGCTGGACTTACCTTGTTCATCGCATTGATCGGGACAGTTGTCGGTACCACACTTGGATTACTGATTGGAG
The DNA here is from genome assembly GCF_007996925.1 of Enterococcus sp. NBRC 3427. NCBI lineage: Bacteria > Bacillati > Bacillota > Bacilli > Lactobacillales > Enterococcaceae > Enterococcus > Enterococcus sp. NBRC 3427. The sequence goes on from NZ_BJLL01000020.1 coordinate 35,498, forward strand.
TCTTCCGTTCGGTACCTGAATCAGGAAATGCACTGACTCGCTTCTTCCAAAAAATCGGAAATGCACTTCTTTCTATCTATGTCGAAATATTCCGCGGAACACCGATGATGGTACAAGCAATGGTCATCTTCTACGGTCTGGCACTCGCTTTTGGTATTTCGTTGAATCGAACGATTGCCGCTTTGTTTATCGTCTCTCTCAATACTGGAGCTTACATGACAGAGATCGTCCGTGGGGGAATTTTTGCAGTAGATGAAGGACAGTTCGAAGCTGCGCAAGCCATTGGTATGACCCATGGCCAAACGATGAGAAAAGTTGTTATTCCACAAGTTTTACGGAATATCTTGCCGGCAACGGGGAATGAATTTGTTATCAATATCAAAGATACAGCCGTTTTAAGTGTAATCGGCGTAGCTGACTTGTTCTTCCAAGGGAACTCTGCTTCCGGTGCGAATTTCCAATTCTTCCAAACATTTACAATCGTCGGGATCATCTACTTAGTCATGACCTTTACGATCACCAGAATCCTGCGTGCGGTAGAAAAGAAAATCGATGGACCTTCTGCTTACACAAAGCTTGAAGAAATCGACAATTCAAATTTGCAGGAATAAGGAGGAAGAATCATGAGTGAAAAAATTATTGAAATCAACCATCTAAGAAAAAGCTTCGGTGAAAATGAAGTATTGAAAGATATCAGCGTGACAGTCAACAAAGGTGAAGTTGTGACGATCATCGGTTCTTCTGGTTCTGGTAAATCTACTTTCTTGCGCTGTATCAATTTACTAGAAAAACCGACAGGCGGCGAGATCATTTATAATGGAGAAAATGTATTAGCTCCTAAATATAATTTACCTAAATATCGAACGAATCTAGGTATGGTTTTCCAATCCTTCAATCTCTTCAATAATATGAACGTCTTGGAAAACTGTATGTCTGGACAAACAACTGTCCTGAAACGAGATAAAGAAACTGCCAAAAAAGTAGCAATCGAAAATCTGGAAAAAGTTGGTATGGATCGTTATGTCGAAGCTAAACCAGCACAATTGTCTGGCGGGCAGAAGCAGCGTGTCGCAATTGCTCGGGCATTATCGATGAATCCAGATGTATTGTTATTCGATGAACCTACCTCGGCGTTAGACCCTGAAATGGTTGGCGAAGTGCTTAATACGATCAAAGACTTAGCACATACTGGCTTGACGATGCTTATCGTGACGCATGAGATGGAATTTGCAAAAGATGTATCTGACCGTGTCATTTTTATGGATAAAGGTGTGATTGCAGAAGAAGGTACACCAGAAGATATCTTTGTCCATCCGAAAGAAGAACGTACAAAAGAGTTTCTTTCACGTATTTTAAATGCTTAGGATCAATCGCTGATTGGGACAGAGAGCTGCGGTATTTACCGCAGTTCTTTTTTTGCGCCTACTCATAAAAGGTAAATTTCTGAAAATTATGGAATCTTAGTTGCGTTTTTCAGAAAACTCTCTTAATATGGAAGTAATTAAACTTTTTTAGTTAGGATGATTTAAAAATGAATGAAGAGCAAGAACTGCAGCGTGGACTGAAAAATAGACATGTCCAACTGATTTCTATTGGCGGAGCGATTGGAACGGGGCTGTTTTTAGGTTCCGGAAAGTCTATCCAGCTAGCTGGCCCTTCGATATTGCTCGCCTATCTCATCACTGGATGCATCTGTTTTTTCATTATGCGTGCGTTAGGCGAACTTCTGTTATCAAATACTAATAACCATTCTTTTCTGGATTTTGTTGCAGAATATCTTGGCAAAAAAGCGGCTTTCATCACTGGTTGGACGTATTGGTTCTGCTGGGTATCGATTGCAATGGCAGATTTAACAGCCATTGGGATGTATGTACGCTACTGGGCACCTGGTGTTCCTCAGTGGCTTCCTGAACTGATTGCATTAGGTCTTCTTCTTTGCTTGAATATGGTGGCTGTCTCGTTGTTTGGTGAGTTAGAGTTTTGGTTTGCCTTGATCAAGGTTGTAGCGATCATTGCCTTTATCCTCGTAGGTGCTTATATGATCCTCACCCACTATACGACAGATATCGGCACAGCCAGCATCACGAATCTATGGTCTCATGGCGGATTCTTTCCGACTGGTGCCAAAGGATTCATCTTGGCTTTCCAAATGGTGACCTTTGCTTTTGCTGGGATTGAATTAGTTGGATTAGTCGCTGGGGAAACAGAAAATCCTGAAAAAGTATTGCCGGAAGCTATCAATAATATTCCTATCAGGATCATCTTATTTTACTTAGGTTCTCTTTTTGTCATTATGGCCATCTATCCATGGAATAGCTTGAATCCAGATAATAGTCCATTTGTAGAGGTATTTTCGGAAATTGGGATCACAATTGCTGCATCCTTGATCAATCTAGTCGTATTAAGTGCAGCAGCTTCTGCCTGCAACAGCGCAATATACAGTACAGGACGTATGCTTCGTTCTTTAGCACAAGAAGGAAGTGCTCCTAAAAAATTCAAAAAGTTAACAACACATCATGTTCCAGGGAATGCTTTGACATTTTCTACGATCGTCATTTTCATTTCGGTTATCTTGAATTACGTGATGCCTAGTGAAGTATTCACACTCGTAAGCAGTATTGCCACTACTTGTTTCTTGTTTATTTGGAGTATGCTTGTCTACACGCATATGAAATATCGTAAAAGTATCGTCGGCAAAAAAGCTCATTCATTTAAAATGCCGCTATACCCATTGAGTAATTATTTGGTCTTTCTTTATATGGCCTTTGTGTGTGTCGTCTTGTTCCTAGGAAAAGATACGAGAATCGCTTTATTACTGACACCTGTGTGGTTCTTGCTTCTATTACTGATCTATCATATGAAATATGAACGTAAGAAGTAAGAAAGAGGTTGTGACAGAAGTGTTCAGCTTCAAGAAATTTCGGCTTGTTTC
>NZ_BJLL01000021.1:0-37683 GCF_007996925.1 Enterococcus sp. NBRC 3427
GCTATTTTTGCTTGGCTGTTCTTATTACTTGATGCAGGACAGCTTTTTCACATCCTCTTGTTAGTTATCGTTTGATAAGGAAAAAGGCAAATCTTTTGATCGATACTTCTTAGGATGAGGGACGATACCTAATTGGTAAGAGATCTTGCCGCCTTTCAGCAAATCTTGATGGGTAAAATATAATTTCGTATATTCTTTGTCCATCCGATTGATTTTATGGATAAATTGCTGTTGTGGCCGATTAGGAGTGGCTTCAATCGTCAATTCCTTTCCATTTGACAAAAGCACAACAGCCTTGTCCATTAAAGGCATACCGATAACATATTCACCGGTTCCTGGTGTGACAGGATAGAATCCCAGACTATTGAAGATATACCAAGCAGCCATACTTCCGTTGTCCTCATCTCCAGGGTAACCCGTTGAAGAATCGTCGAAAGTTTGAGTCATCAATTGTTTAAGCAATGGCTGCGCCATTTCGGGTTGTCCAATATAGCTGAACAAGTATGGGTAATGAAAACTTGGTTGATTGGAGATAGCTAACTGCCCAAATTCTATCGCAGCCATCTCGCTCATTTCATGAATCTCAAAACCATATCCTCCTGTTTCAAATGTCGGAGATTGATTGCACAAAGCAATGAGTTTTTCTTTGAATCTCTCACTGCCGCCATATTTTTCGATCAACCCTGCAAAATCATGATAAACAGCAAAGCTGCTTTGCCAAGCACTGCCTTCTGCATAATCTTGTCCCCAACGATGAGCAGAAAATGGTTCTCTGAATTTGCCATTTTTATCTTTGGAACGCATCCATCCTGTCTCATAGTCAAAAATATTTTGATAGTTCAATGATCGTTGCTGATATTTTTTCGCCGTTTCGTCCTCTGCTAGTACTTTGGCAACTTGACTAATACAAAAGTCGCTATAAGCATAATCTAGCGTATGATTGACCGATTCATGGTAGCAATTAGGAACATAGCCGTATGTCAAGTAATCATCTGTCCCTTGTCGTCCATAATTTGGATGATTACTTTGAACTGTAGCGCCTTTCTTCATTGCTATTAGAAATTCCTGCATCAAGTCTGGCCGAATATCTTTCACAGCAGCATCTGCAACAACCGCATCGATCAATGTCCCAGGCATTAGTCCACGTTCGTCAGGAGACAGCCATTTTGGCAAATAACCAGTTTCTCGATAGCTATTCAAAAAACCTTCCAGCATTTCTTCGTACTTTTCTACAGCAATCAAAGAATAAAGAGGATAAACCGTTTTATACGTATCCCAAAACCCATTATTTGTATAGAGAACACCAGGTTTCACAGATCGGCTAGTCGTATCATAGTGGATTTTTTGCCCACTAGGATCCATTTCATAAAATGTTTGCGGAAATAAAAACACCCGATATAAATTATGATAAAACGTCCGCAATTGTTGTTGATCATGGTGTGTGAGCTGTATACGATCAAAATAGGATTGCCATTGTTTCTGGCTGTTAGTAAGGTAAGTCTCTTTGCTTTGATTTTGTTCTAGTTCCAGGTTATAAGCTGCTTGTTCCGGGCTGATAAAAGATGTCCCAAATCGGATGGTTTGTTTTTTTGTCTGTTCAAAATACAACGGGATCGAATCGCTATTTTTGTTGGAAACAGCTAGCTCATCAATTGTTAAAGGATATTCAAATCTCAATATAAAATAAAAAGAAAAATCAGGATCTTCTGAACCAGCAAAATGTGTGATTTTTCCTTCCACTGTGTAAGGATCTATAACAAAGAGCTGATGACGTCCCGGAAAGGATAAAAGTAAACCGCTATCATTTCTGCTGTAATCAATAGATAAGATTCCGCCATACATACTGGGGATCAATGTAGAACGGATGCCATAACGCAATTGACGGATCGACAGATGAGTCGGACAAAATATACTTTCTTCTGGGCGGTAAGAACTTTGAGCATGAAAAAGAGTATTTTCCTGTAATTTACCATTGATTGGCGTGAGCAACATATGACTGAAATCGCCCATCCAAGGACTTGGCTGGTGGGTAAGTCGATAACCTTGAAAAACACGGTCCTCAGGATGAAACCACCAACTGCCGTTTTGATCGGTCGTTTGCGGTGCAAAATAATTCATCCCAAAAGGAACGCCAGTGTAAGGCTGGCAGTTCCCGTTAGAAAAATTTGGCTGATTAACTGTGCCATGTCTAGTATCTATTTGACCGATATTCATTTTATTTCTCCTTTGTTGATTGTCTTTTGATAAATGAAACTGGAAATTTGCTGTCGGAAGGACGTTCGTTTGTCTCTAACCAAGTAATCAAAGACTCTCCAGCAAGCTTGCCTAACTGTTCAAAATCTTGTGCAATGGTTGTTAACGGTGGATCAACAAGAGCGGCTGCTTGGATATCATCAAATCCGATGATTGAAAAATCTTCAGGAACATGATAATCATGCTGTCTCAAGAAATTCATCGTCTGGATAGCGACAACATCGTTTTCGCAAACAAAAGCGGTCACTTCATACTTAGTGATATAAGAAAGCAATTCATCGAATGTCGCGCTTTTGTCATCCAGCGAAGTGTGAAAAGCCAAACCAGCTTTGTCCAATGCTTCAAGGTAACCAAGGTAACGCTGACGTACGGATTGTGGATGAGTCTGTGCACCAAATAAATAAGCGATTTTTGAATGTCCCTGTTCGATCAAATGAGAAGTAGCGAGCACACCACCTTGGAAGTTGTCGGAAAGCACGGTAGGAAAAGGCAATTCATAGATTTTTTTATCCAATATGATAACAGGGAATTCCTTTAATGAAAGCTCAAAAAGCAAGTCAAGATGCTGTTCTGTATCAAAGGCATAATAAATCAATCCATCAAATTCATGGATGAGTTCTTTTGCCGTTTTATTTTGTAAAAAATCATGTGTCGTCATCATGACATCCATCTGTTTATCCTGCATCACAGGATTCAATCCCTTGGTAAAATCACCAACAGATAAATCAGCGACATATGGAAGAAGAAACAGAATCCGCCGTGTTTTTGTAGGAGAAGGAAGCATCTGATCCGGAGAAGCTGATTTAACAAAACTGCCTTTTCCACGAACGCGATAAATCAGCCCTAATTGCTCTAATTCAGTCAATGCGCGTTTGGAAGTGATTCTGCTTACTTTATAAGTATGGGAAAGTTCCTTTTCCGTTGGTAGTTGGCTATCCACAGGTAATTCACCAGTTAAAATAGCCGTTTGCAAATCATTAAATATTGTCTGGTACAATGGTTGATTCATATAACACCTCTTAATGATATATCATATTTAAATAATACCATAATAGATGAAAAAGTAAATAAAAAGTTATTTTTTTGAAAGCGTAGACATAAAACGCCACAAGAGGTATAATCTTTAAAGATATATCAAATGAAAAGAGGAGATTTTTATGGTTTATAAAGATATACCAAAGTCGGTGCAAAAATTTATGGATGATATCACACAAAAATGCGGGAAAACCCATGCGGACTGGGCAACGAATTTTACAGCAGCATTTGCCAATACACTATTGACAACAGTCAAAAAGCAAAATGACGGTACTACTTTTTTATTGACAGGAGACATTCCTGCAATGTGGTTGCGAGATTCTACTGCACAAGTTCGTCCTTATTTAGTGATTGCAAAAGAAGATGAGGAACTAGCTGACATGATTAGTGGGTTGGTCAAAAAGCAATTTTTTTATATCAATATCGATCCATATGCGAATGCCTTCAATGAAGAAGCGAACGGTGCGGGACACCAAACAGATCACACAAAAATGAACGATTGGATCTGGGAAAGAAAATATGAAATTGATTCTTTATGCTACCCGATACAGTTGGCCTATCTTCTTTACAAAAATACAGGAAAAACGGACCAATTCAACCCAACTTTTATTGAAGGGATCAAAAAAATCTTAGGCGTGTTCGAAACAGAGCAGAATCATGAACACTCTCCTTATACATTTGTACGAGATGCGACAAGAAAAGAAGATACGCTGATCAATGCCGGACGAGGAGCCAAAACAATTTTTACAGGTATGACATGGTCTGGGTTCCGTCCTAGCGATGATGCTTGCCGTTACGGATATCTGGTACCATCCAATATGTTTGCGGTGGTCGTGTTAGGTTATGTGGAAGAAATTTTCCAAACGATACTCGATGATAAAGAAATTGTACAGAAAGCACAAATATTGAAGAAAGAGATCCAAGAAGGCATCCAAAATCACGGACGGACGGTTAATCAAAAAGGGCAAACGATTTATGCATACGAAGTAGATGGAATGGGTAATGCGACGGTCATGGATGACAGTAATGTGCCCAATTTGATCGCGGCACCTTATTTGGGTTACTGTTCGGAACAAGAGGAAGATTATCTTCAAACAAGAAGAACATTGTTGAGTAAAGAGAATCCATATTTTTATGAAGGAAAATACGCAAAAGGAATTGGTTCTTCCCATACGCCAAAAGAGTATGTTTGGCCGATTGCATTAGCTATGGAAGGAATGACAACACCAGATAAATCTGAAAAAGAACGGCTATTGAATTTGCTTGTGGCAACTGATGCAGGAACACATCTTATGCACGAAGGATTTGATGTGAACAATCCTGAAAATTATACGAGAGAATGGTTTTCTTGGGCAAATATGATGTTTTGCGAATTAGTCATGGATTACTTTGATATTCGAGTAGAAAAATAGGAGGTACTGTAAATGAAAAAGAAAGTATATATCATTTCTCATAGCCATTGGGATCGTGAATGGTACATGGCTTACGAACAGCATCACATGCGGTTGATTGAATTGATAGACGATCTACTAGAGCTATTTGAAGTTGATCCGTCTTTCAACAGTTTTCATTTGGATGGGCAAACGATTATTTTAGATGACTATCTTCAAGTAAGACCAGAAAAAAGACAGGCACTCCAACAAGCGATCAATGAAGGAAAATTAAGAATCGGACCATTTTATATCTTGCAAGATGATTTTCTGATCAGTTCGGAATCAAACGTGAGAAATATGCTGATTGGTATGGAAGAAAGCCGTAAATGGGGAAACCCCGTCATGTTAGGTTATTTTCCTGATACATTTGGAAATATGGGACAGACGCCTCAATTAATGAAACAAGCTGGTATTTCAGCAGCGGCATTTGGCCGTGGGGTAAAACCAATTGGCTTTGACAATCAAGTTCTGGAAGCAGAAAACTATTCTTCTCAATACTCAGAGATGTGGTGGAAAGGACCTGATCAAACAGCAATCTTTGGTCTGTTATTTGCCAATTGGTATAGCAATGGGAATGAGATTCCCGTAGAAAAAGAAGCTGCTCGTGTCTTTTGGAAGCAGAAATTAGCAGATGCAGAACAATATGCATCTACTGATCATCTATTAATGATGAATGGTGTTGATCATCAACCAGTACAAAAAGATATATCAAAAGCAATTCATCTCGCAAATGAGCTGTTTCCAGATTACGAGTTCATCCATTCTAATTTTACTGACTATGTGGAAGCAGTTCGACAAGAGTTGCCAGAAGACTTAGGTTCAGTAGAAGGAGAATTGACAAGTCAAGAAACGGATGGCTGGTATACTTTAGCCAATACAGCATCTGCTCGCGTTTACTTGAAGCAACGGAATACCAAGGTCCAACGGCAGCTAGAAAACATCACAGAACCACTTGCGACGATGGCTTACGAAGTTACAGGGATTTACCCCCACGATCAATTAGATTATGCTTGGAAGACATTAATGCAAAATCATCCTCACGACAGCATTTGCGGTTGTTCAGTTGATTCTGTCCATCGGGAAATGATTCCTCGTTTTGAAAAAGCAGATGAAGTCGGAAAGTATCTTGCACAAGATTCTTTAGAACAACTGGCCACAGCGATCGATACAACTGGATTCCAAAAAGACAGCTTTCCATTTGTCGTTGTAAATACTGCGGGAATGGATAAAAGCGGTGAAGCAGAAATAACCATCGAATTAGCAAGAAAAAGATTCGCTGAAGGAATACCTGAACAACTGTATCAAGAGTTAGAACAGTTGCCTAGACGGAAGTATCACGTAGAAACAAAAAGCGGGGCCACTATACCAGCTATTTTATCTGAAGAAACTGTCCAGTTTGGTTATGATTTGCCGAAAGATCGTTTCCGTGTGCCGTATATGGCAAGAACGATCAAGGTAACTTTCCCAATAAAAAACATGCCAGCATTTTCTTGGGAAACATTCGCGCTTGTAGAAGGGGAAGCGAAAGCAGAAGAAAAGGAAACAATGATCCGTCAGAGTGGACGAATCGTCGAAAACGCCCACCTGCGTTTGACGATTGAAAAAAACGGTACCATTACAATGGAAGATCGCAAAAACAAACGAAAATGGAATAACCTGCATATTTTTGAAGATATCGGTGATATAGGAAACGAGTATATCTTTAAGCAACCTGTCTATGATCAACCAATCCTATCCAGTAATCAAGAGGGCTCTGAAGTAAAAGTATTAGTAGATACACCAGAAATAGCCAAAATAAGTATTCTACAGGAAATGGAGATTCCAGTTTCTGCAGACGAGCGTTTAGAGAAAGAACAACGGATGGTTGTAGAATTTCGTTATCGAAAAGCAGAACGATCTAAAGAAAAACGGATCCTTCAACTAGAAACGATCATGACTGTCAGAAAAGATAGTAAAAAAATTGACTTTGAAACGACTCTTGATAATCAAATGAAAGATCATCGATTGCGTGTCTTGTTTCCTACAAAGTTACATGTGGAACATCACGAAGCAGATAGTATTTTTGAAGTAGTAAAGCGCCCAAACCATGTACCTAGGAGCTGGGAAAATCCCACGAATCCGCAACATCAACAAGCATTTGTCAATATTCATGATGAACAGTACGGTGTAACAGTTGGTAACTTTGGTTTGAATGAATATGAAGTAACAGCAGATGGACAAATCGCGGTGACGCTACTTCGCTGTGTGGGAGAACTAGGAGATTGGGGGTATTTTCCAACACCAGAAGCACAGTGTTTAGGTAAGCATCGGTTCAATTACAGCGTTGAACTACATGGACCAGAAGAAACATTCTCTACTTATTTGCATGCATACGCGGCACAGATTCCTTTTTCCACTCAACAAATCAAACATCATGAAGGAACATTGGCATCGAAACAACAATATTTAACGATAGAAAGTGAAACGTTTGCAATTACAGCTTTGAAACGGAGTAAGTTTAGTGATAAAGTAGTAGTGAGAGGTTTCAATATGTCTAGTCATTTAGGAAAGTTAGAAATAACTAAAGACAATCGAAAAACGGTCATATTGAATCTGCTTGAAGAACCAACGCAGCAATCGGTTGTCCCGATAATCCAACCTTATGAAATTCGGACAATCGGATTCGAGGAGGAAAACTAAATGTATGGCGGAATAGAAGCAGGCGGAACAAAATTTGTGTGTGCGGTTTCAGAAGGTGGAGAGATTTTGGAAAAAACAAGTATCCCTACCACAACACCAGAAGAAACATTGGATCAGGTATTTGAATTTTTTGATCGTTATGAACTGAAGGGAATCGGGATTGGCTCATTCGGCCCGATTGGTATCGACCAAACAAAAGATAATTACGGATACGTTTTGGCAACTCCCAAAAAAGGATGGGCACAATTTGATTTTCTCGGCACAATCAGGAAACGCTACAATGTTCCTGTTGCTTGGACGACGGATGTCAATGCGGCTGCATACGGGGAGCTGAAGCAAGGGGCAGCACAAGGAAAAAATAGTTGTATTTACCTTACCGTGGGAACAGGAATCGGTGCAGGTGTCGTGATTAATGAGGAAATTTTTTCAGGGATCGCACATCCTGAAATGGGACATATTTGGGTAAAACGCCATCCAGATGATCAATATGAAGGCACTTGTCCTTATCATAAAGACTGTTTAGAAGGATTAGCGGCAGGTCCGTCTATTGAGGCACGTATAGGGATCAAAGGGCAAGATCTGCCGCAAGATCATCCGATTTGGGATATTCAAGCTTTTTATATTGCTCAAGCACTGATCAACTATACGTTGACGTTAGCACCTGAAAAGATTATTTTAGGCGGCGGGGTAATGAATCAGGACCATCTCCTTCAAAAAATCCGTCAGCAATTTGTTGAATTGATGGGTGGCTACATGGAAACACCTCAAGTAAGTGAATATATCGTTCGTTGGGGACTGCCGAATGAAAGTGGGATTATCGGTAGTTTGCTGTTAGCAGAACACGAACATCAAAAGTAAGCAGACAAGTTACACAAAAAGAACGTAGTCTTATCAGCAGATAATGATAAGACTACGTTCTTTCTTCTTTCTATTTCCACAATCCGGGTAAAGCTTTACCAACTATTTTTTCTTGAGTAAATGGATGGATCATGTGCAGTTCTAATGCATGGAGCATCAGTCGTTCAGCTGGTCTATTTTGGTAGAGAGGGTCTCCAACGATTGGATGCCCTATATGAGCTAAGTGAACTCTGATCTGGTGCGTACGACCGGTTTCCAAAACACAATACACTTGTGTTTTTCCAGAAAGTATTTTGTCGACAGTGACATGTGTCAAGGCATTCTGACCATTTTTATCATCTACGACCCGTTTTCTCCGATCATGGCGATCGCGTCCGATTTTATTGGTAATAGTCCTATCTTTGGCGATTTTCCCCCATACGATGGCTTGATATCTCCGATAGATCATTTTTTGTTCCAACATTCTTCCAAGGATCGGCAAGACAAATGGGTTTTTTGCAAATAAAACAGCGCCGCTTGTTTCTTTGTCCAAACGGTGGACAACGTAAGGTCGTTGTTTTTTCGTATCGAGATAAGCAGCTAAGTGATTGAGCAAGGTACTGTTTTCTGTTGGTTCGTTTGGATGAGTTTTCATTCCTGCAGGCTTATCCACTATAATCAAATGTTCATCTTCATATAAAACACGGATGTGCTTCGCGTCTCCTAATTGGACTTCTTGATAATTATAATCTGTTTCTTCGAATAACAATGTGATCTGGTCATTGCCTTTTACTTCATGATGGAACAAAGCAGGTTGTTGATTGATCCAAACGTTTTTACGTATACGCAAAAAGTGCCGAACCTTTCTAGGAACTAACCATTCCTTTTCAAGCAAGTCGCGAATCGTTGTTTCAGGATGGTTCATAGGTAAAGTGATCGTGATTTTCACAAGTGTACTCCTTTCGGTAAAATTGCAGACTAATTGTACCATTTTTAAAACATATTTAAGAAAAAACTTACATTTTTCTGTTTATTCTTATGTTACTCTACTTGCACTAACGAAAAAAAACAAATCGAACTACAACTTAAGCAGGAAGAAAACACTCTTTCATTATGGTAAAATAAGACGATTGAATTGAATAGACAGGAGAAGAAGCGAATGGATTTTCAAAGCATTTTAGGAAAGATAAAAGCTGCTTTGATCAGTTTTTGGCGATGGATCAGACCATATCTCGGACAATTCCATCGATGGCGAAAGCGCATTTGGAAAAAATATCATGTGAACAAATTGATTTTGCTGATTGGTTTGATCTGTGTCTTAGTGACAAGTATCTACCTTTTTATTTTAGCCAAACAAGCAAATGTCGAAACGTTAAAATCTGGATTAAGCCAATCGACAGTCATTTATGATAAGAAAAATGAAGAAGCTGGCACACTGTACGCCCAAAAAGGGACATACGTAGAATTAAACGCGATTTCTCCCTATATCCAAGATGCGGTGATCTCGACAGAAGATAGGAATTTTTACGAACATCACGGATTTGATATCAAAGGAATCGCCCGTGCGGCTGTTCGGATGGTTTTGTCTGGCGGAACATCAGGGGGCGGAGGAAGTACGATCACTCAGCAGCTTGCCAAAAATGCTTATCTGACATTAGATCAAACATTTGATCGAAAAGCGAAGGAATTATTTTTGGCAATCGAGATCGAAAAGAAGTACAGCAAAGAAGAAATCTTGACCATGTATCTTAACAATGCCTATTTTGGCAACGGGGTATGGGGTGTCCAAGACGCTTCCAGAAAGTATTTTGGAGTAGATGCAACGAATGTTACGCTGTCTGAGGCTGCTACTTTGGCAGGAATGCTGAAAGGTCCTGGTATTTATAATCCGATTGATCACCCAGAAAATGCGAATGATCGGAAAAACACAGTACTAAGCGTAATGGAAGAAAACGGAAAAATCACAAAAGAACAAGAACAAGCAGAAAGCCAGACAGACATCAGTGCTTATCTTCATGACACATACGACAATTCAGATTCTGGTTATCGTTATCCTTATTATTTTGATGCAGTGATCGATGAAGCAGTTAACGAGTATGGTCTTGATGAAGAAGATGTCATGAATAAAGGCTATAAAATCTATACAGCTTTAGATCAGGATTACCAAAAGCAATTAGAAGCTACTTATCAAAATAATGCATTATTCCCAGCAAATGCTTCAGATGGTGCCATGGTCCAATCTGCTTCAGTAGCTTTAGATCCGAATACAGGCGGTGTACAAGCATTAGTAGGACGAAGAGGAGATCATGTCTTTAGAGGATTCAGCTTTGCTACACAGATGCGTCGTTCTCCAGGATCAACGATCAAACCATTAAGCGTATATACACCAGCGTTGGAAGCTGGTTACAAGCCTTCTAGTGTCTTGAAAGATGAACCGCAAAGTTATTACGATGCGCATAATTTTGACGGGACATATCAAGGAGAAGTACCAATGTATCAGGCTGTTGCACAAAGTTTGAACTTGCCTGCTGTATGGCTTTTGCATGAGATCGGTTTACAAAAAGGATATGATAAAGCAGAAGAATTCGGCCTGCCTTTAGCAAAATCTGATAAGTATTATGGCTTAGCTCTTGGCGGATTAGAAAAAGGAGTATCTCCATTGATCATGGCGGGTGCTTACAGTGCATTTGCCAATGAAGGTCAGATGTATACGCCGCATCTCATCACGAAAATCGTTGATTCAACTGGAGCGGTGATCATCGATAATACAAACAAAAAGCCAAAACAGGTCATATCAAAGGAAACAGCCGATGAAATGACCAGCATGCTTCTTGGTACATTCTCAAATGGGACAGCAGCTGCTGCGAATCCTGCAGGTTATACGATAGCAGGGAAAACAGGAACCACAGAAACTAATTTCGATGCTACGAAAGCAAATGACCAATGGATGATCGGGTATACGCCAGATGTAGTGATTTCGACATGGATGGGGTATGAAGAATCTAGCAAGCTGCATTATTTGGAAGGGACAAGTGGAAATGTTGTCGGGAAAGTCTTCAAATCAGCGGCAGAAGGTATCCTTCCTTATACTTCCAAAACAGGATTTAGTGTAGCTGATGCCTATGCCACAGGAGGGCAAGTGGTAGCAGCAGATCAAGTTGGAAACACAGGTAATTCTAATGGAGAGTCTGGAAATTGGCAAGATAACTTGAATCAATACGGTGAACAAGCAAAAGAAGGATTGAAGAATTTCGGCGATATGGTGAAAGAAGGCGTTCAGGGAATTGGTGAAGCGGCTAAAGACCTCTGGAGAAAATATCAAGGAGAGTAGACCCTTTGAAAACGAATAACCCCATGTTACAATAGAGAGTAACTACTAAAAGAAAAGAGGGCATAACATGTCAAACATCTACGATAGCGCGAATCAGATCGAACGTGAGATCCGTGAATTACCAGAATTCAAAGCGTTGAAAGAAGCGTACGAGAAAGTACAAGCAAACGAAGAAGCACACAAGCTGTTCAAAGACTTCCAAGCGATGCAAATCGAATTACAAGAAAAACAAATGAGTGGACAAGAATTCAGCGACGAAGATGCAATGAAAGCACAAGAAATGGCTGTGAAAATTCAATCAGAAGAAGTAATCAATGATTTAATGCAAAAAGAACAAGGCTTCAGTACGATCATCAATGACTTGAACCGGATTATCATGACGCCAGTTCGCGACCTTTACAGCGAGTAGAACTATTTTATGAAACAACAGAGGTTGTGAAAGAGACGTTCAGCCTTGAGCGATGACAAAATTGCTTCTTATTGCCGATAGACTGTCTCTTGAACACCATTTACCAAGAGGTCGTGAGCCTACCGTTTAACTCTGAGTGACAAGGAACAATTTCAAAAAACAGCTTCTCATGTTTGATGACTATTGTGATTTGTGACCGAGGAGTTAGCAGGAGAACACCGTTTATTCAGAAATAGGAGAGACGACAAAAGTCTTGTCGTCTCTCCTTTTTTTGTCATTCATTTTTCAAACGGTAAAAATAGCCCTCTTGAGCTAACAGCTCTTCGTAAGTCCCCATCTCAACGATTTTTCCTTCATCGATTACAACGATTTTATCTGCCTCTTTGATCGTTGAAAGCCGATGAGCCACAATAAAAGTAGTGGGTGTTTCTGTCAGGTAATTCAGGGCCTGCTGGATTTTTTTCTCTGACTGGTTATCTAAAGCTGAAGTTGCTTCATCTAGCAAAATGATTTTCGGCTGACGTATCAATGCTCGTGCAATGGAGATACGTTGTTTTTGACCACCAGACAGCTTGTTGCCATGTTCGCCTACTAAGGTATCCAGACCATCAGGAAGCTGGTCAATCAGTGAAGAAAGTTGCGCAGCTTCGATGACTTCATCTAAACGTTCTTTTGATACGTTTTTCAAGCCATAAGTAATGTTCTCTTTGATCGAAGCGGAGAACAACAAAGTGGTTTGAGGAACAACGGCTAAATAATTACGCACACTTCGCATATCCAATTCATCCAAAGGCTGATTATCTAGGAAAATCCTCCCTGAAGACGGCTGGATAAATCCAATCAATAAGTTAAGGAGTGTAGATTTTCCAGAACCAGATGGCCCAACAAAAGCAATTGTTTCTCCAGCTTTCACCTCTAGAGAAAAATGATCGATAATCGGCTTGAGTGAGTCCGGGTAATGAAAAGAAACATCCTCAAAACGAAAATTTCCATCCAAATGTTGGATTTTTTTCTTACCGTGATAAGTTTCTACATCGCCAGCAATCAACAGTTCACCAATAGAAGTAATAGATTCCATGCCTTTTGAAATCGTAGGAATCAGTGTGATCATTCCAGAAACGGAATTGACGATCGTTGTGAAATATGTCTGATACATCACGACATCACCTGGTTGAATACGTCCTTGTAAAGCTAATATCCCAGTGAAAATCAAACAAATCAGTTGAAATATCTGAAAACTAGCCCAGCTGACTGACCCGAAAACAGATTGCAGGATATCTAAGTGGAATCCTTTTTCATAGATTTGGGTAAAATGCTTATTTAAGCGAGTTGTTTCGTGTTTTTCTAACCCATGAGCTCGAGCAATCGGTGCTAATTCGATCACTTCGATCACTTTTGCAGAAGTCTCTTCCATTTCTTGCCGGAAATCTGAATTGGACTGTCTGATCCTTTTCCGGAAAAAAAGAGTAACTAACGCGGCGAGAGGGACAGTCAATAAGAAAAACAAGAAAACAACAGGACTTCTATAAAGCGTGATACCTAAAGCCACGAATAAATTGACAGCAATGTTCAATCCGCTGACAAATACTTGAGAGGACAACGTTTGGATGGCTTCTACATCACGGATGATTTTTGATTGGATCCGGCCAGATTGTAATTCTTTTTGATAGGGAATAGAAAGTTCTTGGATTTTCTTGATAAGAGTCGCTCTTAGTCCAGCTTCTACTTGCCGGATCGAAGTGCTATGGTATTTTACATGAAAATAATTCGTCAATATATTTTGACCGATCAGACAAGCCATCAAAAAAGCGTTGAAATAAATCGCCTGCAATTGAGAGGAATCTTTTGATGAAGCTGCATTGATTACATTGGCAATAGCGATCGGCATTAACCAAGATGGAAGATGTTTGATAATAAAAAAGAGTCCTGACATGGCAAAGCGCCAATAATTCCCCTGATAAAGATGCAGCAATGTCTGAAAAGCATTTGCATGATATTTTTGATAACTTTTCTGTATTCGTTCCTCCATAATCTTCTCCTTAACAATCTTGGTAAATAAACTGCAAGTGTTCTATTGCTTCAGGAACATAAATCTCAGGAGTAGCTTCAAGCGTGGCGTACATTAGAGGATGCTCATATTTGATATAATGCAGTACCGGGCGGAAATCTAAACAGCCTTTGCCAACAGGAACCATGCGGATCTTTCCATTTTCCATGATGTAGTCTTTGAGATGAAGTGCTGTAATACAACCCTGTAAATTGTCCAAGGCACCTCGGATCACTTTCTCCTGATCAGCATGATTTTCTTTATGCATCAAATTCGCACAATCTAAAATAATTTTTAAATTTGGTGAAGCTACTTCATCGACTAAACGTTTGGCTAACTGATAGTTATAGATTGGATGATTGATCCCTGCTTCAACAGCAACAGTTACACCAAAATTTTCTGCATGAGCGACTAATTCAATGACAGAATTTCTAGCGATCTGATAAGCTTCTTCAGTAAAATTTTCTTTTGTGAAACCGACAGAGATACTACCGGTTTCCGTAGCAATCATCTTGGCTTGATAGGCAGAGCACAGAGCAATTTGCTGTTTGAAAGTTGCCAATGCTTGTGCACGAACTTCTTGATTTTTGCTGGATAGGTTGATATAGCATCCTAAAATGGAAAGTTCGATATTGTTTTTTTGGAAGTATTCACCAAAATAGGCAGCACTCCCAAGTGTCATGTCAGTTAATTTAAGTTGTTCAGGAAATGCTTTTTGCGGTGCAAATTGGATATGTGACAAGTGAAGCTGTGATACTTTTTGAACGATTTCTTCACGATTTCGAACATCTAAATCATGGGCACGGATGCCTAAATTTAATGGAAACATCTCAAACTCCTTTTTGTAAATAATCAGCAAGAGGCAGACGGGATTCTTTTATCAATTCAGCAATTATTCGGGCAACTTTATCAGCGCCTTCTGGACTAAAGTGGGTATTATCCTTTAGTCCCTCTGGGTAATTTTCACAACTATTAGGCATAAGATGCAGATAGAATTTTTTTGTCTCTTCTTTTGAAAAGGTCTGGAAACTTTCTTGTGATCTTGAGAAAACATCTAAAAGCGGAATATGGTGTTTCTCAGCAAATGCACGCATCGCTTTTGGATAGTCTCCAAGTATATCTGGATTCAATGTTCCATTTTCTAAGTAATCTCGTCGCGTCACAGATGTCAGCAAGACCATGTGGACGTTCGCTTTTTTTGCGCATTCAAAAAATATCTGCAGATTTTTTAAATAGCTACCGAAGGGAAGCGTACCTCTTTCTTCTTGGATTTTCTGGTCGTTATGTCCAAATTGTACAAATAAGAAATCATTTGGCTGAAATTGTGAAGCTAAACGGGCTAACCTTCCTTCCTGGATAAATGATTTGGTGCTGCGTCCATTCTTTGCTTGGTTATTGATCTGGATCTCGGGTGAAAAATAAGCAGAGATTTTTTCTCCCCAACCTGTCTCGGGACGCTTGTTTTCATCTTTTTCTGCCGCAGTAGAATCACCGGCAATATGGATAGTAGGCATGTTATCTCTTCTTTCATAAAGGTTTATAGGCAATGAAGCAGAACAGCAAGAGAAGAAGACGGAGCAAATTTGTTCCGTCTTCTTCTCTAAAACGTGGATAAACGGATTCCGTTATTTCGCTATCCTGTTTCTGATTCGTTACTGTTACTATTAATCAATTAGGCAAAAAAGCCAAAGTAATTTTTAGCATTTGTATAACTAATCGCTTGAACTAGACTTCCTAAAAGTTGTTCATCCTCAGGTGCTTCTCCTCGCATAACCATTTCGCCTAAAAATTCACAAAGAACACGACGGAAATATTCATGTCTAGTGTAAGAAAGGAAACTTCTTGAATCCGTCAGCATGCCGACAAAATTCCCCAAAGCACTACCATCAGCAAACTGTGTCAATTGATCGCGCATACCAGCTCGAGTATCGTTGTACCACCATCCAGAACCTAACTGCAGTTTTCCATTCTGTTCTTTTTGGAAACAGCCCATCAAAGCTAAAATCGCAGGGTAGTCATTTGGATTCAGTGAATAGAGGATCGTCTTTGGCAACTGATCCGTTTCTTCTGCACGATTCAATAATTTTTGCAGAGGAATAGTCAAAGAAAGATCATTCATTCCATCATAGCCGGTATCGGGTCCTAATTTTTCCAACATTTGTGTATTACAATTACGATAAGCATGAATGTGCAGCTGCATCGTCCAATTATAAGAATGATAGAAGTGGGTCAAACGTATCAGTGTTTCTGTACGATAAGCATCGATTTCATCTGAAGATAATAGTTTGTTAGCTCGTGCTTTTTGAAAAATCTCTTCTAATACTGTTTCATCCGCTTCTTTATAGCGTAAGGTATCTAAAGCGTGGTCGGAAACACGACATCCATGTTGATGGAAGTATTCTATCCGCTGTCCTAAGACTTCGATCAGTTCTTGATAGGTGGTGATCGTTTGGTCAGCTGCTTCTTCCAGTAGTGTGATCCATGCATTAAATCCTTCTTTTTCAATATTGAGTGCTTTATCTGGACGGAATGAAGGGAGAACTTTCAAATCTGGTTCTTCATGAGCAAGCAATTGATGATAGTGTAAGTCATCTGCTGGATCATCTGTCGTACAAATCACTTCTACATTTGATTTTTTCGCGATTTCCCGCCGACGGAAATCAGGAGTTGCCAAAATTTCATTTGCTTGTGTCCAAATTTTCTCTGCGTTTTCTTCATTTATCAACAAGTCAATATCGAAGAAACGCTTCAATTCAAGATGTGACCAACTGTAAAGCGGATTTCCGATAATTTTTGGTACGGTTTGACACCAAGCTAAAAATTTTTCAAAATCAGAAGCATTTCCTGTGATTTTTTCTTCAGGCACGCCGCAAGCTCGCATCAAACGCCATTTGTAATGATCGCCTCCTAACCAAGCTTCTGTCAGATTGCTGAAATTGTTGTTTTCGTAAATTTCTTTTGGATCTAAGTGACAGTGATAATCAATAATGGGCATATTTTTTGCGTAGGAATGATAAAGCTTTTTCGCCCAATCGTCTTTTAATAAAAAATCATCAGATAAAAACATAAATCTTCCTTCTTTCTTTTTATACTGTTTTATGAAAATCAAAGTGTTACTCCGTTTTTAAAAATGGCAATTTCTCGAACGTCATTTTGTTCATTTTTCGTTTCTTCTCCACTAGCTACAGCGATGATTTTTTGAACAAATGATTCTAAGATCACTTCCATTGGCTGGTCTAATAAGACGCCTGCATTAAAGTCCATCCAATGACCTTTGCGTTCAAAAAGAGTCGTATTCGTAGATACCTTGACCGTTGGGACATATGAGCCAAACGGAGTCCCTCTTCCTGTGGTAAACAAGACCAACTGGCAATCGGATGAAGCAAGAGCAGAGGCAGCTACAAGATCATTCCCGGGAGCTTGCAATAAACTAAGCCCTGGTTTTCTGATTTTTTCGCCATATTGCAGCACATCAACGACAGGAGAGCTTCCTGATTTTTGCGTGCAGCCTAAAGACTTATCTTCTAATGTAGTGATCCCACCTGCTTTATTACCAGGAGATGGGTTTTCGTAAACTGGTTCCCCGTAAGACAAGAAATACTGTTTGAAGTCATTGATCAAGTCAACGATTGAACCAAAAACTTTTTCATTTTCCGCTCGTGCCATCAATACTTGTTCTGCGCCAAACATTTCTGGCACTTCTGTTAAGATCGTGCTACCTCCTTGAGCAATCAAGTAATCAGAAAATGCACCAAGCAAAGGATTGGCAGTTATTCCCGATAGACCATCAGAACCGCCGCATTTCAAACCGACATTCAACTTAGAGAGCGGGACTGATATGCGCTGGTCGTTTTCGGCCGCAGTTAAAAGTTCTTCTAGTAGAGCTACGCCTTGTTCGATCTCATCATAGACATCTTGAGCCACTAGAAATTTCACTCGTTCTTCATCATATTCACCTAAAATTTTTTTGAATTCAGGAACGGTATTGTTCTCGCAACCTAATCCAAACACTAAAACTCCGCCAGCATTTGGATGGTTTACCGCATCTGCTAAGATTTCTCGAGTATTTTGATGATCTTTTCCAAGCTGTGAACAGCCGTAGGGATGCTTTAAAATCGTAATATGGTCAAACTGTCCCAGATCCGGATGTTTTTCTTTGAACTGTTTGACGATCAGTTCAGCAATACCATTCACACACCCAACGGTAGGTACTAAGAACAAGTCATTACGAATCCCTACTTTTCCATTTTTTCGTAAGTAGCCTTGAAATGTTTGGTTCTCAAAAGGATAATGACTTGGATGGACATCTTTTTCATATCGATAATCCAATTCACCAGAAAGGTTGGTTTTTACATTATGAGTGTGCAGCCATTGACCGGCAGTTACGTCTGTCGTCACATGCCCGATTGGATAGCCATATTTGATCACGTTGTCTCCAGCTTTCAAATCACTCAATGCAATCTTGTGACCTTGCGGGATATCTTCAAGAGTGGTGATCGTTTGCTGATCAATCGTCAGTTGTGTTTGCTTTGGGATAGGTGTTAATGCGACAACAACACTGTCTCGTTGGTTTAGTTTCATTGTTGGTTGCAGGGTTTCAAGCATGGACCATCGTTCCTTTCATTTCTTGTAATACTGCTCGGACACCTTTTTGATCGATTTTTGTAGCCATTTCTTGAACAGTATCTGCCACATTCGGTAATTGAGACAAATCTTCTCCCCAAAGCGCAGCGTTTTGCAATAATCGAAGAATAGCTGTTTCATTATCAGACCAAGCATCAGCAAATTCGTTTATCGTCTTTTCATCATCATGGGGCTTCACTTGATCGCCTCGATACATAAGAAGTAACGCAGCTAGTGAAACAGAGATTAGCGGTGGTACCTGATTTTTTTCTTCGATATACTTCTTGAAGACCGGAAGCAGACGGGTGCTGAATTTTGAAACACTATTTAATGAAATCGCTTCTAATTTGTGATGGGCAAAAGGATTCAAGAAACGTTCTTTGATTTGATCAGCATAAACGGCTAATTCATCTTTAGGTAAAGAAAGCATAGGAATCAATTCTAGATCGAATAGCTGATCAACATAAGCGGAGAATAAAGGATCTTTCATTACTTCTTCTACAGTTTCCAATTCCGCCAACAAAGCAAGAGGGACCATCGCTGTGTGCGGTCCATTAAGCAAATGCACCTTACGTTCACGATAAGGAGTCATATCATCTGTGATGATGACATTCAAGCCAGCCTGTTTGAATGGTAGTTGATTCTCCAACTCTTTAGGCCCTTCGATCACCCAAAGCATGAATGGTTCCGCTTTGACCATCAATTGATCTTCATAATTATGTCGTTGATTGAAAACAGCTGCATCCTCACGAGGATAACCTGGGACGATGCGGTCAACTAAACTACAACAGAAGACATTTTCTTTTTCTAACCATTCAATAAAAGCAGGTTCTAAATCCCATTTTTCTGCGTAGCGTAAAATGATTTCTTTTAGACGTTCACCGTTTCTGTCAATCAATTCACAAGGAATAATTGTAAAACCAGCTTTGTTTAATTCGAAACGTCGGTATAAAAAGGCTGTCAGTTTGCCCGGAAAGCTCTGTGGTGGCGTATCTGTTCGTTCATCAGTCTCCACAAATTGGATTCCTGCCTCTGTTGTATTGGAAACAATATAGGCCAAGTCGTCATTTTCTGCTAGAGAAAGATAAGCATCCCATTCATGATAAGGATTGATCATTTGTTCTACTATGGTGATAATCTCGGAAGTATCAACGATTTCGCCATTGCTGAGTCCTTGTAAAATGACCGTATATAAATTGTCTTGCTGGTTCAGCATATTCCCAAGACCTTGTTCTAAAGGCTGAATGATGGCGACATTTCCTTTAAACAATTGTTGGTTATTCAGTTGCTGAATCTGCCAATCAACAAATCCGCGCATAAAATTGCCTTCGCCGAATTGAAGAACTTTTACGGGAGCCTCGTTTTTTTTCACTAATTCTTTTGTCAGTTTATTCATAGATTACTTCCTTTCTGTGTTATGCACACGTTAACATTTTTATATAAAATTACTTGCAGTTTACAAGTAATTGATCGACTCACGAAGCATCAGTGAGGTGGAGAGCTCAATTTTAGATTGTTCGATCGGCCTGTCTTCAATCAAATCCAGTAAAAGCTTTGTTCCTACTTGACACATTTCTTTCAACGGTTTGTGTACTGTAGTAAGCGGTGGATTAAGATAGGAGACGACTGGAGAATCATCGAACCCAATCAGAGAAATGTTCTGGGGAACACGAAGACCAGCTGAATGTACAGCTCTCAATGCACCAATCGCTATGTCGTCATTGCCACAAAAAACCAGAGTAGGCAGGTCAGAAAGCGATAATAGGTACTCCATGTTTTGGAGGCCGCTTTCTAAGCTGTAGTCTCCTGTTAAAAAATAGGCTGGATTGGCAGGGATGCTTGCTTTTTTTAGACTGTCCAATACACCTTTTTCCCGTTCTTTTGTCGAACGAAAGTTTTTCTTCCCACCAATATAAGCGATCTTCGTATGTCCGCACCCAATACTGTAATCTACTGCCTGCATAACACCGGCCGCATCATTGGCAGTAACATTGATAACCGCTGGATCATTGATGTGACGATTGACAACGACGAAGGGAAACTCTTTTTCTTTTAGATAATCGATAAAAGGCTGATCTTCATCACTTTGACTCATAACGATTAGACCATCATAACGTTGCAAATTGATTTCTGTTAAATCAACAGCATCGATACTTTCGACAGATAAGCTGTAGTTTGTGTCCAACACTGAATGGATACCTGCAATGGAATCTGCTAGAAAATTTGATGAAGTTCCTTTATGCAAACTTGAGAAAAACAGCCCGATCAGATATTTTTTTTGATTTACTAAACCTTTTGCACTATAGTTCGGCGAATAATTCATTTCCTTAGCTAGTTTCCGTATTTTTTGTTTTGTTTCATTTTTGATTAAACTGCTGTTATTCAAAGCACGAGAAACTGTCGTATGAGAAACACCAGCTGCTTTAGCGATATCTTTGATCGTTACCATTCCATCATTTTCCTTACTTTTTCACTTTTTGTTAACGCATTCATCATATTACGATAACTACGATAAGTCAATAGAACTTTGGTATGAAAAGATTGCACACGTTAAAAATTACTTGGATTTTTATTTTTAATTATGCTATTCTTAAAAGCGGGGAATGCTCATTTAATTAGATGAGTATCAATTTTACAGAAAAATGAAAGCCTTTTATTTAAAGGGAAGAGAGGAAGAAAATGAAGAAAAGTACAGTATTTTATAAAATATTTTTACCGATGTTTTTATTAGGATCCGTACTTGTCATAGGATTTAGTTTATTCATTTATCAGAATACCTATGAGTCGATCGAATCGAGTTATTTAACAGATAAAAAGAATCTGCTCAGGCAAGTCAAAACGAACGTTGAATGGAAAATCAGAACGATCGAATATTCGTTTTCTACGTATGGTTCGACCAAAAATTTCTCGGATATATTCAAGCATCCGCTGACATATACAAATTACTCCACTTATTCTGAAATCAGGAAAGAACTAAACTTTATAGAAACAATTGTTATGGATGATAATAATTATGATTTAGTCAGTTTAGCTGGTAAATGGGGAGTAATCAATGGATCGTTGAATCAACTGACCGAAGAGGAAGTTGAAAGGTATCAACAGAAGTACATAAATAACAAAGATAATTTATTTTGGCAAAAGAAAAACAAAGGAATCGAAATGGTAATTCCTTTGCCAATGTTTGAAAAAGAAAAATATGCATTGGGAATTGCTACGATAGAGAAACATACAATAGAACAAGTTGTTGGTGAAAGTGGAGAAGATATACTTTCTATTGAAAACGAAGATGGGAAGCTTTTTTCTACACAGAAAGTAAAAGAAGAAGGGCAGCCAGATGCATTAGCGGATGTGGATCTAGATTACAACCAGTTGAAAGTGATAAGAGAAAATGGGACATCCTATATCGTACTGAAATCAGATTATAATAATTGGATTTACAGATTAGAAGTTGATTCTAGTGCAATTGGAGCAACGATTCGCAATCTGAGAATCGGGTTAGTTGCAGTGTCTTTGACGCTGGTAGGGCTGATTGGTCTCCTTTCCTATTTATTTTCGGACAGATTTGCCCGTCCAATTTCTCAAATTCAGGAACGTTTGAATCTTAAATCAAAAGGATTCAGCGGGAAAGAACTAGATTTGGTCGCTCAATCAGTCAGTCGGATCATAGGAGAAAAAGAAGCGTTAAGTGCACACTTAGTTACCCAAAAGCCGCAACTGGAAACGCTATTTGTACTTAGTTTATTTAGAAATCGAGTAGAAAGGCGAGAACTAGATCAGCGATTGCAGCAATTTGGTTATAGTTCTCAAAATGACTGCTATTATACAGCTTTGGTTCAAATCGATCTGTTAGAAGATAGTCACGGTGGGGAGCGTGATTTGCTACTTTTAGCGATCAACAACATGATCACGGAAATTGTGCCAAAGGAAAATCGAATGCTGCCGATCGTTTTGAATGAAGAAATGCAAGCCACTATTTATCGAATGGATAAAGACGATGCAGAAGCAAGCAAAAAAGTCATGGAGTATTGCCGACTCATTCAAAAACGTGTAAAAGAATACTTGAAATTAACTGTGAGTATAGGTATCAGTAATCGGTTCGAAACGCTGAATGAAAGCAAGCAATCGGTTGACCGAGCAAAAGAAGCCCTGTATTATCGTGTAAATACTGGTCCGAGTTCGATCATATTTTATCAGGAAATTGTTCCTGCTGCGCATGAAAAAACGCTTATTAGATACCCAGTAGAAGAACAGAATCGATTGTTTGAAGCTATTCGTTCCGGAAATCAGGAAGTAAGGAAGTTGGTACATGAATTAATTAATGCATTGTTCGCACAAAATAAAAATCCTCTGAGCCGAGAAGTAGTTTCGGTCCGTTTGATCAATGAACTTGTTCAATTAGGTCAGTTATTGGGAGTAGATTCAAAAAATTTTGATAACATGAAACAAATCTATGTAAAAGCATTGAACAATTATCATCCTAAAGAGCTAGAAAAACTTGTTTTAGAACAATTAGTCTTGCCAATCACAGAATGTTCTCAAGCAATCACTGATCATGAATTTAAAAATCTTTCGGAGAATATCATGCACATCGTCTATACAGAATATGACCGTGATCTATCTCTAGATGTGATTGCTGATAGGTTGCACTATAACCCTAATTATTTAAGCAATGTATTTAAAAAGGAAACAGGAGAAAAATTTGGTGATTTTGTTCAAAATCATCGTCTAGAGGTAGCGAAAAAGTGGTTGAAAGAGACCAACCTCTCTGTGAAAGATATTGCAGAAAAACTGCAATATCGAAATCCGCAAAATTTTATTCGTTTCTTCAAAAAGAAGGAATCGATCACTCCGGGAGAATATCGAAAAAAATATTTGTGAAACAAGAGGCTGTTTTTCTTGTGGTCTGATTCAAGCAATAAAAGAGGACAGCGAAAAACAGCATTTCATGTTTTGTGGCTGGCTGATTTTATTGCCGCAGAATCAACAAGACAAACGCCGTTTAATCAAGAGGCTGTTTTTCTTGTGATCTGATTCAAGCAATAAAAGAAAGGTGAATAACCTTAATATTTGTCTTTATGGATAGTTAAATTTCAAGGCTAAGCACGCAAAAAGGACTGTGACCAAAGCTTTGTCACAGTCCTTTTTGCGAATAAACGGTGTTCAAGAGACAGCTTATAAACAATAAGGCTGAACGTCTCTTTCACAACCTCCATTTTATGTTCCATACATAATCAACCTTTAACAGAACCTACGAGTGCGCCTTTGACAAAGTATTTCTGAACAAAAGGATAAGCAATCAGCATAGGGACTGTTGCAATAACGATAACAGCCATTTTAACTGTTTGTGCTGGTGGAATCACATCAACGGCACTACTTTCTGCTTGCATCCCGCTTGATACAATGACGATCTGACGTAAAAGAATCTGTATCGGCCATTTAGATGAATCGTTGATATATAAAATAGCGGTCATATAAGTGTTCCAGTAAGTAACAGCATAAAAAAGTGAGATAGTAGCAATAGACGGTAACGCTAATGGTAGCATGATTTTGAAAAATACACCAAAATCTGTACAACCATCCATTTTTGCCGATTCTTCCAAACTATCCGGCAAGGCTTGGAAAAAGTTTCTCATAATGATCATGTTCATTGCATTAACAGCTACAGGTAAGATCATTGCCCAATAAGAATTGACCAGTCCCAGAGAACGAACAACCAAGAATGTGGGAATCATTCCCCCGCTGAACAACATAGAAAATACAACAAGAAAGTTGACGAATCCTCGACCAAACAAGTACTTTCTGGAAAGTCCGTATGCCATCAGTGAAGTTGCGCACATGCTGACGATCGTTCCAACCCCGGTAACGCCAATCGAAACAGCAAGTGCTCTAAAAATAGTTGGCGTAGATAGAATATAGCGATACGCGTCTAGAGAAAAGGTGGTAGGGAAAAGGATAAATTTTTTCGCGACGACTTCTTGTGTAGAAGCGAAAGATGTAGCGATGATATTTAAAAAAGGCACGATACAGATCAAAGCTAGCAAGATTAGAAACGTATTGTTGAAAAATGTAAAACTTCTTTCTCCTATAGAGACTTTCTTTTTCATATAGATAGGCTCCTCCTCAAAATAAATTAAAAGTTCTGTTTCTATGTATTCAATTTATCATCGGTGAAAGATTACGTATATAATCATTTCCTACGTTAAGTGTCAGATAGAAAAAAATAGAATAGTTAGTAGGCGTATCTTATTTGTGAAGAAATATACTTTTATATTTTGCGAGTATAAAAATCATTGTTGTGTAAGCGTTTTTACATGCGATGAAAATGATTATATACGTAATTCGGATAGTTATCTATCATAAAGACATAAGCAGCAAACATTCACAAAACTAAGGAGGGGCTTATGGAAAGTGTAAAGAAACAAGAACCATTTCAACTGACGCTATCGAAAAAAGAAGAAAAGCTCAGAAGACGAAAAAAAATAATTGCAGGAATCAAAACGAATAAATTTTTATACGTGATGATTCTGCCGGGGGTCCTTTATTTCCTGATCTTTAGGTATCTTCCTATGGGAGGGCTCGTTATTGCTTTTCAAGATTATCAACCATTTTTAGGGATAATGGGCAGTCCTTGGGTGGGATTCAAACATTTCATTCGTTTGTTTACAGAGCCGACTTTCTTTACTTTATTAAGGAATACTTTGATCTTGTTCGGGTTAAATATCTTTGTGTTTTTTCCGATGCCAATTGTTTTGTCCCTACTATTAAACGAAGTAACGAACAAGCGACTGAAAAATGGGATTCAAACGATCATTTATATCCCTCATTTCATGTCTTGGGTAATCATCGTTTCGATTACTTATGTATTTTTGAACGTTGACGGAGGGGTATTGAATGAATTCCTTGCAACGATGGGTTTTGAAAAAATCAGTTTTCTGACATCTCCTGAGTGGACACGAACAGTCTATATTGGACAAGTAATCTGGAAAGAGTTGGGCTGGTCTACGATCATCTACCTTTCAGCGATCACTGCAGTAGATACACAGTTATATGAAGCAGCTGAAATGGATGGAGCAGGACGCTTGCGAAAAACATGGCATGTTACATTACCGGCAATTCGTCCAGTAATCATTACCTTGCTGATTCTAAAAATCGGTCAGACACTGGACTTAGGTTTCGAGCATATGTACTTGTTATTGAATTCATTGAATCGAAGTGTTGCAGAAATTTTCGACACCTACATTTATACAGCTGGATTGAAGAATGGACAATTAAGTTTCAGTACAGCAATGGGATTGTTTAAAGGGGTCGTAGGATTATTCATGGTAATTTTAGCTAATAAGATCGCCAAAAAGCTAGGAGAAGACGGCGTTTACTAATTTAGAAAGAGAGGGAAAGACATGCTGCAGTCATTAGATAAAATAAATGGAAGGCTAAATCGTATTTTACAGTTGGTTTATTTGAATTTTCTGTGGGGTGGTTTGGTCATTGCAGGACTAGGGATTTTTACTTTTGGTCCTGCATCTTATGCAATGGTTGCAGTGATTAGAAAATGGCTACGCACAAAAGAAACATTTCCTTTGACGAAAACGTACTTCTCATATTTTAAAGAAAACTATCGCGAAACCTTACTGATGAGCTGGATATACGGTGTCATCGGAATTGTTTTACTTGTGGATCTTTCTTTCATACACAATTGGTATCTTAGAATTGCTTTGTATATTGCTGCGTTCATGTATTTGCTCTCAGCACTCTATATTTTTCCAATCATGGCTCACTATGATTGGAAAGGATATTTTTTCAAAATGAAAATGGCATTTTTGTTCGGATTCTCTCATCTTCATTATTCATTAGTGTTGATCCTAAGTATGGTGGGGATTTACCTGATGATCATCCAAACAATGCCAGGTGTTTTAACCTTTATCGGTGGCAGTCTCTTCTTTTCCGCAGTCACGTGGACAGCAAATTCTATATTTTGTCATTTGGAATGGAAGAACTCATATACAGAAAAAACAGAAGAAAACAAAAATATCATTAAAACAGTGAAGGAGAAAATTTATGAAAAAAGCAACGCTCGTAAAATTAGGTCTTAGTTTTGCAGGAATTCTAGCACTTGCCGCATGCGGCAACAGTTCAAACAACAGTTCTTCAGAGACAGAAGATGGGAAAGCAAAAATCACTTGGTTGAATATTTTACACCATGCTTCACCACCAACTGACACAATCGTGAACCTAATCGAAGAAAAAACCGATACGGAACTTACATTCAATTGGATTCCTGATGCTTCAAAAGAAGAAAGACTGACAACTGCATTGGCTTCTGACGAACTAGGAGATATCGTTACACTTCAAATTGCTATGCTGAAAAACTCTTCTGTCCGAAATGCGTTGAAATCAGGCGTATTCTGGGATGTATCGGAATATTTAAAAGACTATAAAAACTTAAGTCAAATCTCTGAGGATAGGATCGAAGCTGCAAGTATCGACGGAGCACTGTATGGCGTGCCAATGCAAAAGGACTATGCTCGTGCTGGTTTAGTCATTCGAAAAGATTGGTTGGATAATCTTGGATTAGATGTTCCAACTACGATGGATGAACTTTACGAAGTAGCTAAACAATTTACAGAAAACGATCCAGATGGAAATGGTGTGGATGATACAGTTGGTTTTGGTGATCGTGCGCCTAGTGATATTCGTTATACCAGCTTTAAGCTGTTCACTTCTTATTTTGGAGCACCGAATGGTTGGGCTGTAGACGATAATGGCAAATTCACTCCAGAATTTGATACAGAAGAATACATGAAAGCGTTGAACTTCTCAAGAGATCTATTTGAGAATGGCTATTTAGCTCAAGACTTTGCGGTTACTCAAAAAACGGACCAACAAGAACAATTTGCACAAGGAAGAACAGGAATCTACACTGGAATGGTGGACATCAAGAACTTGAAGACAATGGGACAAGGCATTCAAGATGATATGGAGTTGATTCCTGTAAACAAGATCTCAGATGGTGAAGGCGGCGGCTATCATGTTTGGTCAGAAGGAAATGGTATTGGCGGTTTGCTAGCATTCCCTAAATCCCAAGTAAAAGACGAAGCACAATTGAAGAAATTACTGCAATTTGTTGATGATCTTCTAGAAGAAGATATGTATAAATTGATGACTGGTGGTATTGAAGGAACGCATTATGAATTGAATGATGATGGTTCTATTGAATTTATCGATATGGATCTTTGGCAACAAGAAGTGCAACCGCTATCAAGTTCTCGGCCTAGTGAAGTGACGTTCTCTTTCAAAGATGCAGATCCTGAAAAAGAATTGTCGAATCAATTGATCAAAGAAAACGAAGAATTCGCTGTAATGGATCCTTCTGTGCCATTGGATTCACCGACGAACAATGAAGTAGGATCAGAAATTGAAAAAATCGTCATTGATGCTACGGTGCAATACATCATGGGACAGCTTGACGAAGAAGGATTCAAGAAAGCTGTAGAAGACTGGAAAGCACAGGGAGGCGATCGAATCACACAAGAGTACGAGGAAGCATACAAAGCAGCGGCACAGTAATATAGACGATTGGGACAAATACTTCTTGGTATTTGTCCCAAATCCTATTTTAATTTTTAAAGGAGAGCAAATAATGGAAAACTGGTCAAAGAAATTAGCAAAAAGCATCATGGAAAGAACACCTCGCTTATATGAAGAAAAGTGGTATAAAGGAAAATGGTCTTATGACTATGGTGTCGTACTTAAAGGGTTCCAATTACTTTGGGAACAAACCCAAGAAAAAATTTATTTTGATTTCATAAAAGACAATATCGACTATTTCGTGCAAGAAGATGGAACGATCCGTGGCTACAGCGTTGAAGAATACAATATCGACCATGTAAATACAGGAAAGCTTTTCTTTTTATTGTACAAAGAAACAGGCGAAGAAAAATATAAAAAAGCAGCAGAACTCCTTTCCCAGCAGTTGGCAAACCATCCACGCACATCCGAAGGGGCTTTTTGGCATAAAGAAATTTATCCTTATCAAATTTGGTTAGATGGATTATATATGGGATCACCTTTTTATGCTGAATTTATCCAGAATTTTAGTGAGGAAAAAGATTACCAAGATGTCTTGAGACAGTTTGAAATCAGCTATAAACATTTATTCGATCCAAAAACAAATTTACTAATCCATGCATGGGATGAAAAGAAAGTCCAACCATGGGCTGACCCAGAAACAGGTTTATCTCATCATTTCTGGAGTCGGTCGATTGGCTGGTATCTGATGGCTGCGGCAGATACCTATGAATTGCTTCATGCGGAAACGGATTGTTCTTTGCTGAAGGAAATTTTAGAAAAGACATTGTCCGCATTACTTCCGTATCAAGAAGAAAACAGTGGGACATGGTATCAAGTAACAACAGAAACAAAACGGAAAGGAAATTATCTGGAAGCTTCTGGCAGTAGTATGTTTGTTTACGCAATGGCTAAAGGGATACGCTTAGGCTTGCTGAACAAAGAAGAGTGGCTGCCGCAAGTGAAAAAATCTCATCAAGGACTACTCGATGAATTTGTTCTTGAAACAAAAGAAGGCTGGTTGAACTTGAACAAAAACTGTCAAGTAGCAGGGTTAGGCGGAGCAGAACAGCGAGATGGTTCATACGCTTACTACATCAGTGAGCCGATTATTTGTAATGATCAAAAAGGTGTCGGTGCATTTTTGCAAGCATTGATCGAAGTGGAGGCATTATAAATATGTATGATATTTTGACATTTGGTGCATCAATTGATGAATTGAATACTGAAGCAATACAACAAGCGATTGATGCAGCAGCAAGCGCAGGTGGTGGGACCGTAGTTGTGCCAGCAGGTGAATTTTTAACAGGGGCTTTATTTTTAAAAAGCAATGTAGAACTTCATTTGAGCGCAGGGGCGGTTTTGAAATTCTCTGACGATCCAAAAGATTATCCTATTGTTCATTCACGTTGGGAAGGAGTCCATCGAAAAGTCTATGCTTCCTGTATCTATGCTCAAAATGTAGAGAACATCTCTGTCACTGGTTTCGGTACATTAGATGGAAATGGAAAAAAATGGTGGCATACTTTCCGAAACGAACCAGATAATCTGGCTTATCCACGTCCTAAATTGATGAGTTTCCATAATTGCCATCGAATCACTGTGAAAGATATCAAACTGATCCAGTCACCAAGTTGGACGATCAACCCAATTCTTTGTAGCAACGCGACGTTTGACAACTTGACGATTTTGAACCCAGCGGATTCACCAAATACAGACGGAATCGATCCAGAATCCTGCAAAAATGTGCGTATTAGTAATTGCCATATTGACGTGGGAGATGACTGTATCGCAATCAAAGCGGGGACTGAAGATACGTACGAAAGGATTGCTTGTGAAAATATCACGATCACAAATTGTACGATGGTCCATGGACACGGAGGGGTCGTGTTAGGAAGTGAAATGAGTGGTAGTATACGTAATATTACCATTTCCAATTGTATCTTCCAAGAAACTGATCGAGGAATACGATTGAAATCTAGAAGAGGTCGAGGCGGGATCGTTGAAGATATTCGAGTATCCAATATAGTCATGGATAATGTGATGTGT
This sequence comes from Enterococcus sp. NBRC 3427, assembly GCF_007996925.1. Taxonomy (NCBI): domain Bacteria; kingdom Bacillati; phylum Bacillota; class Bacilli; order Lactobacillales; family Enterococcaceae; genus Enterococcus; species Enterococcus sp. NBRC 3427. Next base: position 30,261 of record NZ_BJLL01000021.1, read on the forward strand.
CCATTTATACTGAATCTTTATTATTTCTGCGGTCCGCGAGGAAAAGAACCATATGTATGGGAAAAAACGGCTTATCCGATAGATGAGCGGACACCAGCATTCAGAAGGATCCATTTTTCGAATATCACGGCAAGGAATGTCCATGCTTCTGCAGGATTTATTTATGGATTAGCAGAACAATTTATACAAGAAATCACATTTGACAATATTGATGTTTCAATGGCCCAAGATGCAGTTCCCGGTGTCCCTGCTATGATGACAGGGATAGAGGAAATGAGCAAGCAAGGATTTTACATTGGTTTTGCGGATAAGGTTTCCTTTAATCAAATGACGATTGAGAATCATGAAGGACCAGCATTTCTATTAGAAAATACGAAAGAAATCAGTATTGAGAAATTCCGGTCAACTCAATCGGAAAATATGGATGAGCTGGTTGTTCGTAAAAACTTTGCTTATGCAGTTGAATGACTTTTTAGGTGATCCATCTAGCAGACTTACTCCTAGTGGAAAGCGATTATACCGAGAAAAACAAAATGGGTTTATGCTTGAATATTATCAACTGTACTTAAATGAATTGGAAACAGTACCAGCACTTTATGCTTACCCGGAGAAAGAAGGACCGTTTCCGACGGTCCTTTACCTGCATTCTCACGGCGGAGATTTTTCAGTCGGGAAAAGTGAATTGATCCATGGTGCTCCTTACTTAGCTTCTCCATCTTTTGCAGAAGTACTGACAGGAATGGGGTATGCTGTTTGGTCGATTGATGCTTGGGGATTTGAAGAACGCGGAGGTATTTCCGAAAGCGAGTTGTTCAAACAATTTTTATTAACAGGAAAAACGTTATGGGGAATGCGTATTTATGATGTGATCAGCTTGATCGATTATTTGGAGACAAGGGAAGACACAGATACTCAACGGATCGCAACGATTGGTCTTTCTATGGGAGGCTTATTAAGCTGGTGGGTGGCGGCATTGGATTCTCGTGTCAAAGTTTGTATTGATCTAGCGGCACAGGTGGACATCGAAACACTTTTGCTACATCGTCGCCTAGATCATCATGGGTTTTATTATTATGTGCCAAACCTGCTGACAGCTTATACAACGTTAGCAATCCAAGAAAAAATCGCTCCGCGCCCTCGTCTTAGCTTAGTTGGAAAAAACGATACGATGTGCTTGGACGAAGGCGTACTGAAGCTGAGAAAAGGGCTGGACAAAAAGTATCGATCAATGGGTAGTCCAGAAAACTTTTCTTCTTTTTCTTTAACAGGCGGTCATATGGAAACACAAGAAATGAGAAACATTTGGAAACAATTCATAAGGGAGCATTTATGAGGATGAAAGACAAACTGATAATTGGAAAAAATTCTATAGATACCCCGACGGATTTTGAAACTATTCAAGAAGGAATCGATTATTTGGCAGGCCTGCCGGATAGCCATCCAAAGGTCTTGATAGTAAAAGAAGGAAGATATGATGAATATATAGAAAGCAGATTATCCAATTTTAAACTTGTGGGAACAGGAACAGTAGTGATCTCCGGTAATCGTTTTGCAAAACAGGAGTATCTTGACGGTAGCCAGTTAGGGACTTTCCGAAGTGCTACTTTTTTCTTAGAAGGATCGAATGTCGTATTAGAAAATCTTCACATCGAAAATACAGCAGGTCCAGGAGAAAAAGTAGGTCAAGCTGTTGCTTTATTCAATTCAGGAGATCGCGTATTATTAAAAAACTGTCGACTAACTGGTTATCAGGATACTTTATGCACGGGTCCGTTGCCTGACTTGCAAAAAGATGGTACGCCTTTTTGTACACCGGCTTCTGCCAATCCTGATTATTGTCGTCAGACCTATGAATATTGCTGGATTGAAGGAACGGTGGATTTCATATTTGGTGGGGCAGATGCAGTTTTTCGCCAGTGCCGTATCCATAGCTTAGCCAGTAAAAATCCTGGATACATCACAGCAGCATCTACGCCAAAAAATCAAAAATCAGGGTATCGTTTTGAAAGCTGTACCTTGACTGCAGAGCCTGATACTAAAAACGTCTATTTAGGAAGACCGTGGCGCCCGTATGCAAATGTCGTGTTTGAAGCGTGTAAGATAGGTGGGCATGTTCACCCAACTGGTTGGGATAATTGGGATGACAAGAAAAATGAACAGACTGCCAAATTCTCTGAACGAAATAACAATTATGAAACACCAATCAAAAGACCTGAATGGATCTATTTAGAAAAGCAGGGGGTTCTGAAATGAAAAGAAAATGGGAACTATTGCTAGGAATGATCGGTGGCAGCCTATCTCTGATTTTCTTTGGCGGATTAGCAGTTACTTTAAGTAATATGTCTGCGTCAGAGTTTAAAAAAAGTTATCAGTCGCTTGCTGTCGATCATCCAACTTTGTCTTTAGAAAATACATTTGAGCTATTACAGGACATGACTGGTCTGTTTGCCGTTGTGTTGTTTATTTCACTTGCTTTTTTAGCAGTAGCACTATTTTTGACGGCTAAAGGAAAATACTTAACAACTGCCACTGGTTTGTATTTTATAACGGGAGTTATATTGTTGGTCGGCACTCAGTTTATTGCGTTTCCTTTTGCATTTTTTTATTTTGCCGCTGGGGCATTCAGTTTGTATCGAGTAAGAATGAGAAAGGAAGCCTGAATCATGCAGACTATCAAAGTGAAAAATCCTATTTTAAGAGGGTTCAATCCAGATCCTAATATTTTAAGAGCGAAAGACCGGTATTACATTATTGTCTCCTCTTTTGAATGGCTTCCAGGAATTCGAGTATATGAGTCGAAGAATTTAGTCAATTGGTCACATACAACGGATATTTTGACCACTCAAGTATCTTTGCAAGGAAATCCTACAAACGGAAGCATATGGGCACCGCAAATCAGTTATGCTGACGGATTGTTCTATCTTGTTTACACAGAGGTCAAAAGTGCAGGCCGTCCGTTTAAAGATGTCCACAATTACTTGATTACTGCATCTGAGATCACAGGACCTTGGTCCGAACCGATTTATTTAAATAGCAACGGTTTTGATCCTTCTTTGTTTCATGATTTGGAAACAGGAAAAAAATGGCTTGTCAATGAATTATGGGATTATCGTCTGGACACACCGAATAAATCCAGCGGTATCGTATTGCAAGAATATGATGCAGAGAAGAAGAAGCTTGATAGTCCCATCTATAAAATATTTGCAGGTACAGAATTAGCGAAAACGGAGGCACCGCATTTGTATTTTCGTAACGGGTATTATTATTTGATGACGGCAGAAGGCGGTACAGGAAGAGGACATTCAGTCACAGTCTGCCGAGCAAAGAATATTACTGGTCCTTACGAGCTTGATCCTGGTTTTCCTATGCTGACAGCTAGTGACAAACCTGCTTCTACATTGCAATGTACAGGACATGGGAGCTTAGTACAAACCCCGTCAGGAAAATGGTACATGACATATCTTTGTACCAGACCATTAAACGGTGCGGCTATTTTGGGAAGAGAAACCGCTATCCAAGAAGTGTATTGGACGTCCGACGATTGGTTAAGGCTTAAAGATAACCAGACAACTCCAATGGAAGAAATAATGATTGAGACGAATGAAGAGGTACAACAAGAGAGAAATCATCAGTTTATGGATACATTCGAAGGAGAGCTAAAAAAGAACTGGAATGCCAGACGTATTTTGCCAAGGGTTGATTGGTGTGATACAAAAACTAGACCTGGTTTTTTACGACTGATTGCCGGTGAATCCCTTCAATCTACCTTTGACCATCACTTATTAGCTATTCGGCAAACGGATTTTACTTTTGATGCGGAGACAGCATTTGAATATACACCTAATAATTTTAATCAGATGGCTGGACTGGTATTGTACTTAAATGAATCCAATTATATTTATTGCTATGTTACTTGGGATGAAAACAAGGGAAAATGTCTTCGTATGATAGAATCAGAAAACGGAGTTGCACAAATAGAAGATTGGAGGATTCCACTCAAAGAAAAGAAGACTTTCTTGAAAGTAGCCGTAAAGAAAGAGACAGCACAGTTTTATTTGAAAGACGCACCATCTGAAGAATGGAAGGAAGTAGGTCTACAAAAAAACATGTGTATACTCTCAGGTGGATTTACGGGGAATTTTATCGGGATAGTCGTACATGATTTAAATAGAAAAAGAGGAAGTTATGCTGACTTTGAATTTTTTAAGTATGATGGAAAAGATCATGAATGACCTAGCTCTCTAATAAATAGAGATTCACTAACTTGTTTTTGCTAGTTAGTGAATCTTTTTGTTTATCTATGATGTTATGAAAATAATATTAATGCCCTTTTATGCCAATGTTTTTAAACGTATTTTTGTTTTTTCTCTGTCAAGATAGTGCAATAAAAAGTCAATATTGTGAATATCAAAACAAGAAAAAAAGAGTTATAATTTTGAAAACGTTTACTAGAAGAGGTAGGAGGAATTCAAATGCTTTCACAAAATGCTGTTACAGCAAATACAGTAAAAAAAGAAAAAAAGGAATTTGGGATTTCCGATAAGATAGGCTACATGTTCGGTGATTTAGGTAACTGTTTTATTTTAGGTTTGGTCAATAGTTTCTTGATGATTTATTACACGAATGTTCTTGGTGTTTCAGGAGCAATCGTAGGTACGTTATTCTTGATTTCGAGAATTTTGGATGCGTTTGCTGATGTGATGGTTGGAAGATTATGCGATGTCTCAGAGTTAACAGAAGCTGGCCGATTTATTCCTTGGATCAGAAAAATGAAATATCCATTTTGCTTAGTGACAGTCATTTTGTTTTTACCATTCGTCCAACATCTTCCAATGACGGTGAAGATTGCATATATTTTTGTTTCATATATTGTTTATGGTATTTTTCTGTCAACAATCAATATCCCTTACGGAGCAATGGCAGCAGCCATTAGTTCAAATCCTAATGACCGCACCTCGTTATCCACATTCCGAAGCATTGGTTCTGCGATTGGCGGGTCAACTACAGGGTTCTTTATCCCGATTTTAATGTACACCCATAACAAGAGTGGGCAGCAAGTCGTTTCGGGGAATCATTTCTTTTGGATTTCCATCGGATGTGCGGCAATTGCATTTGTCGCATACATGCTGACTTGTAAATTGACTACTGAACGAGTAAGAGTTGTCAAAAACGAAAAAGTGTCTGCTTCTCAGTTGGTAAAAGGTTTATTGGCTAACCGAGCACTGATTATTTTAGTCATTGTTGACATTTTCATTGTGATCAATCAGATTTTAGCTGGGACGAATATGACTTATTTATTTAATGATTACTTCCATAATAAACAAGCAATGTCTGTTGCTCTTTTATTTACTTACGGAACAGTAGTAGTTTTAGCACCATTTGCTACAAAGCTGACAAAATTATTTGGTAAAAAGGAAGCAAGCGTATTTGCGTTACTCGCTTCTTCATGTATGTACTTGCTGATGTATTTCCTTCATATAACAAATGCATGGGTATATCTGATTCTTTTATTTATTGCTACTTTAGGATCTGGTTTATTCAATTTGATGGTCTGGGCATTTATTACTGACGTGATTGACTATCATCAATATAAGACAGGCTTAAGAGAAGATGGAACAGTATACGGAGTGAATTCTTTTGCGAGAAAAGTAGGACAAGCATGCGCAGGAGCAGTCGGAGGATTTATGCTAGCACTCATTGGTTACCAATCGTCTACAACAGGTGGGGCCATCCAATCAGTTTTAGTACAAGAAAGAATTTATACGATGGCAAACTTGCTACCAGCATTCTGTTTATTTGTATCCGCAATCATTTTGTTAGTAGGGTATCCGCTGAATCGTTCGAAAACTGTGTTTATTGGTGAAGAATTAAAAAAAATCAATGAAAGATAAGGAGAAAAGTATTGCAGACAAAAAAAGAGTTCATCAATGCTTTAGACTTTAAAACAAACGACATTCAACAAGATGATACAGTAATGCTGCAAAAGGCAATCAATCAAGGTGCAAAAGAACACTTGCCCGTATTTATTCCAAAAGGTATTTATTTAGTCGGTGCACTTTTTTTAAAAGATAAGAGCCATCTTATCTTCGAAGAAGGGGCTGTTCTCAAGGGAAAAACAGAGATCGAAGCATTTCCAGAGATTGATACACGAGTTGCTGGAATAGAAATGAAATGGCCAGCAGCGGTTTTGAATGTTCTCTCAGCAAAAGATATTCTTATAGAAGGAAAAGGAATAATTGACGGACAAGGAGAGCATTGGTGGGAACTATATTGGGGGAAAGACCAAAAAAGCGGAACAAGAGCTGAATATGATCGAAAGGGACTGCGTTGGATTGCAGATTATGCTATTAAGCGTCCGCGCGCGTGTTTACTGTATCATGCAGAACATGTTGTCATTCGTGATTTGATTTTTCAAAAATCAGGTTTTTGGAACCTGCAGATCACTTATTCTAACGATGTATTAGTAGAAAAAGTAATCATCCGTCATAATGATGGGCCAAGTACAGATGGGATTGATATTGATTCTTCAACAGATGTGCGTATCTATGAATGTGATTTGGCCTGTGGTGATGATTGTATCGCTATTAAATCTGGCAGGGACGGGAACGGTGCAAGAGTCAATCGAAAATCTTCAAGAATCGAGATTGCGAGATGTAACATTCGTTCAGGTTACGGTGTAACTATTGGTAGCGAAGTTAGTGCTGGAGTTAGTGATGTGTATATTCATGATATCAATTTTTTTCAGTCAGACTGTGGTATTCGAATGAAATCTTCAAGAGAAAGAGGGGGAGTGATTGAAAATATCAGGGTAGAAAACCTGAATATGATGGATGTACAATTTCCGTTTTCTTGGATAATGGACTGGCATAATGAATATAATAGAAAAAATAGCAATGACCTTGAACGAATGCCAGACAGTTGGCAAGCAGTGGCTGAAGAAATACCTGAATCAAAACAAATGACAAAAGTTAGAGACATACATGTCAAAAATGTACAGGCAAGTCTTTCTCCAGGCTATCCACTTCCTTCTCGGGCTTTTGACTTGGTAGCATTTCCTGAAAAACCTATAGAAGATGTCTGCTTTACTCATTGTACAATAACTGCAAAAGAATTTGGACGAATCGAAGCAGTTCAAAACTTATGTTTCGAAAGCTGTATCCTATCAATAGAAACAGGGAACACAGTTGCAAACAATACTTTTGACAATCGTTGAAATTATAATAAGGTCAAACTAAAATATTATTTTAGCTTGACCTTTATTTTTTTTAATGATATATTAAACAACGTTGTCGCATTTGATTGAAACATTTTGTGAAAATTCCGAAAAAGAGTTGACACATGTTTTAAGACGTGATAAGATAACTGAGTCGTTAAAAAAGAACAGCTTGAGAAGCTTGATCCTATCGAAAAAAACTCCAAAAAA